>CAKUKJ010000027.1 GCA_934662525.1 uncultured Coriobacteriales bacterium
GTCATGACCATGCCCGGCTTGCCGAAGGTCCCCGCCGCCGAGAAGATCGACGTGGACGAGACCGGCCGCATCACGGGGTTGTTCTAAGATGGCGACGATTCTTGACGGCAAGGCCGTCGCCGCAAAGGTCAAGGCTGAGGCAGCAGAGCGCGTCGAGGTGCTCAAACGCAAAGGGTTCCCGTGCGGCTTGGCGGTCGTGCTTGTCGGGGACGACCCGGCAAGCTCGGTGTATGTGCGCAACAAGCGCAAGGACTGCGCCGAAGTCGGCATCACGGCCTTCGACCACGACCTTCCCGCCACCTGCACCCAGGAGGAGCTTGAGGCGCTGCTCGATACGTTGAACCGCGACCCGCAGGTTTCGGGCATCCTCGTGCAGATGCCCCTGCCCGCGCACCTCGATGCGGAGCGGGCCATCGCGCACATCTCTCCCGAAAAAGACGTCGACGCGTTTCATCCCATCAACCTGGGGCGGCTTGTGCGTGGGCTTCCCGGGCCGCGCCCCTGCACGCCTGCCGGCGTCATGCGCATCCTGCGCGAGTATGGCATCGACGTGGCCGGCAAACGCGCCGTGGTGCTGGGACGGTCCACCATCGTGGGCAAGCCGATGGCCCTCATGCTCATGGCCCACGATGCAACGGTCACCATCTGCCACAGCCGCACGCCCAACAAGGCCGAGACCTCCCATCAGGCCGACATCGTCATCAGCGCCATCGGTCATGCCAATCTCGTGAAGGCCGACTGGATGCGCGAGGGCGCCGTCGTCATCGACGTGGGCATGAACCGCAATGAGGCGGGCAAGCTTTGCGGCGACGTGGACTTCGCGGCTGTTGAGGGCATTGCGGGGGCCATCACGCCGGTGCCTGGAGGCGTGGGCCCCATGACGCGTGCGATGCTCATGCTCAACTGCGTCACTGCGGCCGAGCGCCTGGCGGGCATGGACGCCTGTTGGCCCGAGTGACGCCTGCCATTGGCTTCCTTCGTTGAAATCGTTTGTTGATATTGATGGGGAAATCAAAATAAATGGTTTCAGGTCTTTTCGAACCCTGAGCGTTTCGGGTATCATAGGTAAGTGCGGTTCCAAAAAGGGATCGTGTTTTCTCGTAAGCTCACCCAAATGGCGCGCTTACTCGGTTTGCCCGTAAAAGGGTAGAAAGAAAGGCTAGACATGGCTCAGGGTACTGTTAAGTGGTTCAATCCGGACAAGGGCTACGGCTTCATCTCTCGTGAGGATGGCGACGACCTGTTCGTGCACTTCTCCGAGATTCAGATGGACGGCTTCAAGACCCTGGACGAGGGCCAGAAGGTCGAGTTCGAGATCACCACTGGCCAGAACGGCAAGCTGCAGGCCAGCAACGTCCACAAGCTCTAAGTTTTACCTTTAAGCGAAATGCTGAGGGGCGGCCTTCGGGTCGCCCCTTTTTTATGCAGTACAAGCCAAGCATGGCGCAGGACTTCATACGCGTGCGGCGGCAATGGCCTCCAGCAACTGCGGCACGGCAAGCTCGGCATTAGATGCGATCTCATAACGGCAAAGCCTCTTGACCGCCGGCATCGCGTTGGACACGCAAACGCTCAAGGGAAGCGCCTCAAGCATCGTGCGGTCGTTCATGGAGTCCCCAATGGCAATGACTTCATCGGGGCCCAGCCCACGCACGTCGAGAAGCATCTCGATGCCCCCAAGTTTTGTGTAGCCCCGTGCGGCCACGTCCACCCACTCCTCGCCACAGGCGCTGAACTCGAAGCTCCGCCCGAACTCCTTTGTCAGCTGCCGAGCCAGTAGGGGAGCACCGCGATGGGCGACAACGGCAAGCTTGCTGATCTGCTTTTCCTCAAGGCCCTGCGTGGCTTTACGAATCTCGGCGGTGTGCAGGCTTTCGATCTTGGCGCGCACATAGTCGGCCTCCATGTCGAGGACATAGGGGTCTGCCTGGCCATATACCACAAATCCGAGGGGTCGTGGGTCGCACGAGATGTGCTGTAGAAGGGCGCATGCCGCATCATAGGGGCAGTTCGCATGGCGCAACACCGTTCCGGCGCATGCGACGTCCATGCCGTTGCATGCTACGTAATCGAGGTCGAGCCCTTTGAAGGCTTCTCCGAAGAGCTGCCGCAGCGCAAAGACCGTTCGTCCTGTTGTGGGTATAAAGCGCACCCCGCTTGCTTGAACGGCACGAATGGCGTCAAGGGCCCCTGGCGGCAACAGATGGCGCGTGTCAAGGAACGTTCCGTCGAGGTCGCAGAATATGGCCTTTACCGTCGGAGCCAGCGAAAGCAAATCCTCGGCACCCAAGCGTGTCATGCAGCTGCCGTCTTTAAGCTGCTTGTGTGCCGAGGATTCCATGGGCATGAAGCGGTTCGGCCTGTTTAGAGCAGCCGCTCGTCTGCAATCTCGCAGAACTCGTTGGCAAGCTCTGCGAGATTGATGTCGGCCGCTTTGAGGGCCGTCATGATCGGACCGCCCTCGGTGAGGTCCGGAGCAGCGTCGACGCCCAGGACGCGCGCGCATCCGCCGTCCCATACGAGGCGCACGCAGGCATAGTCGCGGCATCCGCATGCCAAGAACGTGTCAAGAGCCACGCGCTCGACTTCGCTGCGGATGGCCTGCGCGTCCTGCTCGTCGTCGGCAAGGCTCTTCAGCCTCACGGGAACTTGCCAGCTTGCGGCATTGTCAAGCGCGCCTGAAATCTCAATGGGAGGCAGCACGAGGATGTCGGAGAGGTCGCCCATGATAGCGACGACTACCTCGGTCCCTTGAATCAGCGGGTGTATGACGGCCTCCGCATCGGCGGACTTGATGGCGCTTGCTGCCTCAGCAAGCTCCTTTTGGTCATGCGTGACTTTGCCCGCATCCAAAAAGGCGGCGCCGTTCGCTCGCACGACCAGAGGGCCGTCTTGGCCGAGGCGCGCTTGCACCTGCCCCAGCTGACCGGTTTGGGCGAGTGCGTCCAGAACGGTCTTGTCAAGTACGACCTGCGGCAGGGCCTCCGTCTCGATGCTGCCTTGCGATGCGGCGTTCTTCACGATGGAGGCGAGCTGCGCCGCATCGCGACACCTAGCAATCGTCGCGGCGTCAGCCCCAAGATAGGGAATGCCCATCGCATCGAGCAGCCGTTGGGCCGAGCCGGGCTCGCCCCACGCCTGCCCGCTTGCAACGACGGCAAAGTCGGGTTTTGCCATTTGCAGCGCCACGGGCAGAAGCTCGTTGCACACGATGCAGCTTACCTCGTTGCCCTCCTGCGCAAAGGCCTGCAAAAGGCCCGTGCTCGCCTGCGTCTCTTCATGAACCAAAATCGCGATGTTGCGTGCCATCGTTCTCCTTGCCTGGTCTGAGGTCCCCGTGCACCGCTCGTCGAATGCGTTGGGTCGTCCTTCTATTCAGTGGGTCCGGCGGCAACTTGCCCTGCTCCGCCTTTGTCCCCGGGGCGCCTGCGCCGACGGGTCGCTTGACCGGAGGGGCGTTCTTCGCCGGGCTGCCCTGTCTTGCCCTCGGAGGGCTTTTCTTGGGCGGGTTTGGAGTGCCTGCGGCGCTCTGCCTGGTGGCGGGGTTGCTTTACGTCTCCAGCCGCCTGGTTGCGTGAGGTCTGAGATTCGCCTGCGGGCCTGCTTGCCTGTGTTGCTTGGCCTTGAGACCTCTGGCGCTGCCCTTGCCGCTGTCCTTGATTGGCGTGCCCGTTGCCTGTCTCGTTGGCCTGCGCCTGCCTGCTGTTTGGCGCGGCCGTGCCCTGGTCGGCGCTGACGACGCTGTGATGACGTCGCGTGCGCCTCTGAGGCTCGCCCGTGCCTTCCGATCGGCCTTGCCCTGGCGTGTTTGCGCCTGCGGGCCGGGCGATGTTGGCGCCGCCTGCCCGGCGCTGCCTGCGCCCTTCCACGTTGCCCTCTTTGGAGGCGGAGCCGGCCGCATCTGCCTTTTCGGCTGGCAGGCCCGAGCGCCTGGCGTCTGCAGAATCGCCGGCGGTGGTTTTGGGCGCGCGTCGCGGGCGCATGCCGCCTCCGCGGGGGCCGCGCTTGCGCCCGTCGTCCTGCGAGCCGTCGGCCTTTCGCGCATCGTCTGCATTTTCCTGCTGGGAGGGCCTGGATTGCCTGCGCGGCTTTCGGCCCTGTGTGGGTTCGGCTGCTGTGTCGGGCCGGTCGGCGGCCTTGCGCTTGCGCGGGGTGCGCTGGGAGTCGAGCAACGACATGTCGAGCGCGTAGCCGTCTGCCTGGCCGTTTGCCCGGTCGAGCTCGGCGAGCTGCATGGCTATCTCGGCCGTGCCGAGCGCCTCGAGAGCCTCGCGCGTCACGGTGTCGGGGCGCAAGGGGATGTTCTGTTCCTTGGCGCGTTTGCAGCACCCCTCGCTGCACGTCATGTCTTTGAGCGCGATAGTAAACGATTTGCCGTTTTCCAGGCGCAGCACAAGCGTTTCCTTCGGCGTGTTGTACTCTACGATTTTCGCCTTGCCCAGCGGCGTGTCGATGAGATTGTTCTTTTTGGGCGCGCGTTGCTTGAAATCGCGATATGCGTCGAACTCATAGCGCAGGCAGCACATGAGCCTGCCGCACACGCCCGAGATCTTCGAAGAGTTGAGGGGCAGGTCCTGTTCCTTGGCCATGCGAATGGAGACGGGCTGGAACTGTCCCCCGAACCTCACACAGCACAGCTCCTGCCCGCAGGGGGCATAGCCTCCTGCGAGGCGCGCCTCGTCGCGCACGCCGATTTGGCGCATGTCGACGCGCTGGTGGAATGTGGCTGCCAGGTCGCGCACGAGGTCTCTAAAATCGACGCGATCCTCTGCCGCAAAATAGAACACGACCTTCTCGCCGCCGAAGAGGAATTCCACGCCCACCGGTTTGATGTCCAGGCCGCTTTCTTTTACAAGCCTGCGAAAGACGGACATGGCCTCGTCTCCCTGGGCCGCAAGCTCCTCGGCGCGGGCGATGTCCTTGTCGGTTGCGATGCGCACGACGAGCTTGAGTTCCCCCTTCCCCTTCATCTCGTTGTCGGGCACGTTGAAGGGGTCGGCCGTTGCCAGGCCGAACTCCGTTCCGCGCTCTGTCGCGACGATGACGTGGTCGCCGGCTTTTGCCTGGCTTTTGCCCGGGTTGAACCACAGGTCCTGGGCGTTGAAGTGCATGCGCACGGGAATTACGGTCGGCACGGGAGCATCTCCTTGAGTTCTAGCAGCATGGCCTCGACGGCGAGTCGGGGCTGCACGTTTTTTTCGATGCGCCGAATGGCGCGTCCTATTGTTTCGATACCGCTGAGCAGGGTGTCTTGCCCAAGTTGGGCAAACGTTGCGGCGGCATCGGCAAAGTCTCCGGTCGAAGGGACTGACGCGGGATTTGCCCCCAGCATGAGGGCGTCGCGCAGAAAGGCACGCTGTGCCCCCAGCGCCGCCATGATACCCGAACGCATCGCAGCTGTGAGCTGGCGTTTGTGCCTGTCTGCCACCTCCTTCAACGCCCCGGCGCCCAAAATGCCCTGGGCTTGGGCATACTCGGCCTCCTGGGCCTCGCAGAGGGCTTGCGTCGAGGTCTTCACCGCGTCGTTGAGCGCCATGGCCTGGGTCATCGCCCAAATCTCGTCGTGGCGGGCAAGGCCTGTCAGCGTCTCAAGCGCGCATGTGCGCACGGCCCATTTAGCCTCATCGGACAGATACTGGGCTGCGACCTGCGTGTCGGGGCAGAAGGCAAGCGCCGCATGGCAGCGGGCCTCGCTTTGTCCCGTGGCGCCCATGAGGTCTGCGACGGTCTGTTCCTCGCTGCGGGCGGGAAAGCGGAGCGTCTGGCAGCGGGACACTATCGTGGGCAGCACCGCGTCGGCCGATGTGGCAAGCAGAACGAACACGGTGTCCGACGGCGGCTCCTCAAGGCTCTTGAGCAGGGCGTTCGCCGATGCGGAAGTGAGAAGTTGCGCGTCGGACATCATATACACCTTGCGCGGGGAGCAGATGGGGGAGAGCTGCACGTCGTCGAGCATCTCACGTATCTGCCCCACGAGGTATCCCGTGGCGCTGCCTGGTTCCATGCGGTGTATGTCGGGGTGGGAGCGTGCGAGTTCCGAAGGCCCGATATCTGCAAGTCGGGCGATGGCGGCGTTTGCCAGCATCATGGCCGCGTCGGATTTCGCCGAGTTCGAGGGTCCCGTGAGCAGGTAGGCGTGGCCCACCTCGCCGGCGTCGCAAAGCTGCGCCACGAGCCTGCCGGAGCCTCCCCAAGCCTGGGCCATGTCGGCGGCCCTCATCGGGTCCCTCCTGCAAGAATCCCCTGCGAGGCCGGCACGCTTTGAGGCAGGTCGAACAGGTCGGCGAGCTCGGCGCGGACGCGCCCCCAGACCTCCTGAGTGCTGCCCGAGGCGTCGACGACGCGCACGCGTGCGGGCTCGTCCTGGGCAATCTGCAAGAAGCCGGCTCGCACGCGCTCGTGAAACGCGTCGGGTTCGCGCTCCATCCGGTCTGCGCCCTGTGCGCACGCGCGCACATGTGCCGCCTCCGGGTTCATGTCGAGCACGAGCGTCCGGTCGGGGGCGAGGCCCGCGCAGGCCATCCTGTTGGCGCTCCTTGCAAGAGGCGCCCCCAATTCCCGACCGAATCCCTGGTAGGCGAGGGTGGAGTCAAAGAACCTGTCGCACACGACGACGCGGCCGCGTGCAAGGGCCGGCAGTATGACGCGCTCGACAAGCTGGGCGCGGGCGGCCTCGAAGAGAAGCAGCTCTGCGGTCGGGGCGATGTCGAGGCCCTGCTTGTCGAGCAGTATGGTGCGCACCGCTTCCCCCAAGGCCGTCGCTCCCGGCTCACGCACGCGCAACGTCTCGTACCCGGCCTTGTCAAGCGCCTGCTCCAGCAGGCTGATCTGCGTCGTCTTGCCGACGCCGTCGAGACCTTCGAAGCTGATGAGTGCCCCGGGGCTGTTGGGGCGAGTGCCAGAATGGGCGGCGTTTGCCATGAGGCTTCTTTCTCGTTTCGGCATGGGCAATGCATAGAATTAAAGAAGTATAGACAACTATTGTGTGTGCTGCGTGACTGGCCAGGCAAACACGCTGGGGCGCGCTGAATCGGTCAAATCATCGTTGGAAGACGGAAGCCACCGTCTGCACGCCCTTGTTTCTCGGTTTTTCTTTCTGCTGCCTGTGTTGTTCACCGTTTTGGGCGTCGTCCCTTTTTTGGGGTGCTATAGTGACTCCGTATCCCTTTCCCTCATACATGGCCGCCTATGGGCGGCGGGCGCGTCCGATGGAGGCGCGTGTCATGGCGAGGGAGAGATAAATCATTGGTTTGCAATGAAAAGGAGCCCTCGTGAAGTTCTTTCTCGACACTGCGGATCTCGACGAGATTCGCGAGGCGGCGTCGTGGGGCGTCGTCGCAGGCGTGACCACCAACCCCTCCCTGTACGCCAAGATCGGCGGCAAGCTCGCCGACTTCGAGAACCACATCGCGCGCATCTGCGAGATTGTCGACGGTCCCGTCTCCGCTGAGACGACTGCCATGACCCGCGACCAGATCGTGGCCGACGGCCGCCGCCTTGCCGCCATCGCCCCCAACGTCGTCGTGAAGATCCCCGTGATGGCCGAGGGCCTCGCCGCCACCAAGCAGCTGGCCAGCGAGGGCATCGCCGTCAACATGACGCTCGTCTTCTCCGCACCCCAGGCCATCATGGCGGCCCGTGCCGGCGCCCGCTACATCTCCCCGTTCGTCGGCCGCTTTGACGACATCGCCGAGGACGGCCTCAACCAGCTCTCCGACATCGTCGCGTGCGTCAACAACTATGATTTCGGCCACGAGGTCGAGATTATCGCCGCTTCCGTGCGCTCGCCCCACCATGTGACGCAGGCCGCCCTCATGGGTGCCGACATCGCCACCGTTCCCTTTGGTGCGCTGAAGAAGTGCATCGAGCACCCCTTGACCGACCGCGGCCTTGAGCGCTTCCTGGCTGACTGGAAGAAAGTTGAGCAGGCATGATCGAGGATTCCTCGACGGGTGCCGAACAGCTTCAGACCGCGGCCCCGGCCGCTTCCGACGCTGCACGGGAATCTACAAGCGCGAGCTCGGAGTCCCAAGACGCCCGTTCCGTCGATGCCGCCCCTGCTGCCGAGCAACAGGGGCCTGCTGAAGCTGCTGGCAAGTCTGCCGACAAGTCTGACAAGGCGCGCAACGCGCCGCGCCGCCGCAACGCCAACAAGGCAAAGGGCGCCGCAAAGCCTGTAAAGGCCAAGAAGCCCGAGGCCGTCGAGCCGGTTGTCTCGGACGGGTCCGCCGAACCTGCGGCTGCTCCTGATGGGCAGGACGCCCCCGCTGTCCCCGGGGTTTCGCAGGGGCAGCGAGAGGGCAAGCCCGAGGACGTCGCTCAACAGGAGCCTTCTGCCAAGCCCGCCGCCAAGCGCTCCCGTTCCCGCAAGGCCCGCGACAATGCGCCGCGTGTCCAAGAGAAAGAGCCTGCGCAAGTTGTCGCGTCGGCCAAGCAGGACGGCGACCAAACAAGCACCCTCTCCGCGGCAGTGGAGGAAAACCACGCGGTCGATGGGGCACCCTCGCCTGATCGGGGGGCGGCCGTCGAGAAACCTGCTGGCTCCGGTCCCAAGCGCCGTCGCATCACTGACGAGTTTGACATCGAGAAGGCCGACGTCGAGGAGTTGCGCGAGCTCGCACTTCATCGCCGGCGTGGCCGTCCCTCCCCTCAGAAGGAGGAGGCGCGCAAGACCATTCTCGAGGCGCTTGAGAACCCAACGCCCGAGTCGCTCAAGGTTGCCCGCGATGCGGCTGCGATTTTGCGCGGCGCCCCCACGCGCAAGAAGCCCCGTCCTTCGCAGGTGGGCGCTGCCGTTGTCGCCGAGGACACAAAGCCCCAGGCAAACGTTCCTGCAGACACCAAGCCTGCTGAGCAGCCAGAACCTCCTACTTCCGGGCCTGATGGGTCCGAGGCTCTTCCTGGTTCTTCCTCCCAGCAGGACGGCGCCTCCGAGGCATACGGCGCCCGCCGTCGTCGCCATGACCGTCGGGGCGAGACTCGTACCGACGAGCGCCCGGCTCAGCAGCAGCGTCCTCGCGACAGCAAGCCTGCCGATGAGGCCCGTCCTCAGCGCCAAGGCAAGCCATACGGCGAGCGTCCCGAGCGTTCCGATCGCCCCCGCGATGGCAAGTTTGACAAAAAATATGGCAAGAACGACCGCCGCGATCGCAACAACCGCCGCGAGCGCGAGTATGTGACGGGCCCGTCGCTTTCGCTCGAGGAGATCTCCTCGCTTACCGAAGAGGAGCTTCTCGCCAAGGCCGAGGAGCTGGCAGTCTCCCATGACGGCGTCGCCAGCCCCGCTCTTGCCCAGGCTGTGTATGACGAGCTCTTCCGCCAAGAGGGCTTCTTCTCCTTCACTGGCGTGCTCGAGCTTTCCAACGACGGTACGGGCATTGTTCGTACCAGGGGCTATCTTGCCAGCGACTCCGACCTGTTTATGCCTGCCGCGCTCATCCGTATCAACGGCCTGCGTCGTGGCGACATGCTTGTGGGCACCGCGAAGGCATCCCGTCCCGGCGAGAAGCGCCCCGGCGTGTGCAAGGTCTTCCAGGTCAATGGTAAGAACCCCGAGGAGCTGCGCCAGCGCCCCCGCTTCGGCGACCTCACGCCTGTCTTTCCGAGCGAGCCCCTGCACATGGAGCATGGCAAAGACTCGATCCTCGGGCGCGTCATCGACCTTGTGGCGCCCATCGGCAAGGGTCAGCGCGGACTCATTGTCTCCCCGCCGAAGGCCGGCAAAACCACGGTTCTTAAAAAGATCGCCGAGTCCATCGCTGCAAACAACCCCGAGGTGCATCTCATCTGCCTGCTGGTAGACGAGCGCCCCGAGGAAGTCACCGACATGCAGCGCTCCATTCGCGGCGAGGTCGTGGCCTCGACGTTCGACATGCCGTGCGAAAACCACATCACGGTTTCCGAGCTCGTCATCGAACGCGCCAAGCGTCTTGTCGAGCAGGGCGAGGACGTCGTCATCTTGCTCGACTCCATCACCCGCCTGGCTCGCGCGTACAACCTCGCGCAGCCTGCCTCTGGGCGCATCCTTTCGGGCGGCGTCGACTCCACGGCGCTGTACCCGCCCAAGCGTTTCTTGGGTGCGGCTCGCAACATCGAGGACGGCGGCTCGCTCACCATTCTCGCCTCCGCCCTGGTAGATACGGGCTCCAAGATGGACGAGGTCATCTTCGAGGAGTTCAAGGGCACCGGCAACATGGAGCTCAAGCTCGACCGCGACCTGGCCGACCGCAGGGTCTTCCCGGCCGTCGACCCCGTCTCGTCGGGCACACGCAAGGAGGAGCTGCTTCTCGACCCGGCAAGCGCACCTCTTGTCTGGGGCGTCCGCCGTGTTCTTGCGAACATGAACAGCAACGAGCGTGCCATGAACTCGCTCATCAAGGCCCTGCGCGCCACGGCAAACAACGAGGAGTTCCTCTTGCGCGCCGCCAAGAAGGCCCAGGGCAACGATTACGTCGGAGACCTCTAGGCCTTTTGTCGGTCGGTTTTTGACGCGAGTCGCCTGCTGCGCAACGCATGGCCGCCTTCGGGCGGCCATGCGTCTTTCCGGGGCCGTTGCGGGACTCTTTGCGGCTTCGTAAATACAATATTGTAAGGGCGCTGGTAAAACGGTATGCTTAAGGGTGTTAATTGTCGTATCCGTCGTGCCGCAACAAGCCGTGAGCAACGGAGCTGCATCTTGAAACGTTCCCTGCCGTTGTATGGTGCGGGCCGCCGCGCCTTGTGCGCCGCCGGTCTTGCCTGTGCTTTGAGTTCGGGTCTTGCATGTCTGCCGGCATTGGCCGAGCCCGTCACACAAACCGACTCAACCAGCCAACAGGTTTCTGCCGATACCGTGTCTTCCTCCCAACTTGCTGAGCTGTCGGACGCCGCAGGCCAGTCCACGGCAAGTTTGGTCAGACAGATTGAAGATTCCCTGTCTCAGCAGGGCATTGCCGCGTCGTATGCAGATTCGGGCGAGAGCATCCTCCCAGTCATGCCGTATATCTTTGGCGCGGCCTCCGCGCTGGTCGGTGTCGGAGTTTTTGCGGGCGGTTTTGCCCTGCTGCACAAGCATCGCAAGCAGCATGAAGGGGAAGACGTGCAGCCCCATATCCCTGCTGAGCCCTCCTTCTTCGAGCATTTGCACGATGAGAGACAGACTTCGGCAGCTCACCAACCCGTTGACTCAGCCTCCGCTTCCTGCTCCGCAGGCGTCTTGGGTAATTCTCCCGACGACACTGCCGCGTTTATTGCCGTCGCGGGCAGGATGAGTCCTACCCAAGCGTGTCAATCGATTCTTTCCGACAGCACCGGTGAATTTACGGCGGTGCATACGCCGGCCATGCCTTGTGCTGGGCGTTCGGGTTCCTTCGATGACATCGACGAGCTTGAGAGCCTTGCGATGGGGTATGCGGCCTCATGCGCTTCCGTCGTCGTGCCGGCGCATGCCGCTTCTTCGCCTCATCCCGATGATTTTGACGACGGTCCTGACGGCGGTCCCGGGCACGGCGCTCCTTTTGCGGAGCCTGCCCCTGCGGCTCATGCCGCTCCCGCTCGAGAGGCCTATGCGCGCACCGATCTCACAATGCCTTTGGATTGCGTGGGCAAACAGGCCGATGACGCCTCCGACTTTGTGGCGACGGCGCGCGTGCTTGCGACGGGTGCAGGCGAGGTTCACCGCGTGAACACGCCTAGCAGCCATCTTGCTTTTTCGGGGATGGATATCGTAGATGTCGCCGCGACGTTCCACCACGACGAGCCGGCGGCCGACCCGATGGTCTCCCATGACGACTGGCGGGCCGTCGCGCTTGGTGAGTTCCGCGAAAAGCCGACGGGCCCGTCCAAGCCTGAAAGTGACCTGTCCACCGACGATTACATGGCTCTCATCGCCACGAAGGCCCAGCCTGCCTCATGTGCCAAGCATCTGGACTATGTGGCCCCCGTTATCGGGCCTGGCCTTGACCGCGAAGCGGCAACTCGTCGCCAAGAGCTCATGCGGGCATCCGACTCGCCTGCTGCGGCGCTTCTTGTGGATAGGGACGAAGAGTTTCTTGCTAGTCGGGCAAGGACGCATGGGGAGGCGTCCGTACCGTCGGAGGCGTCCTCTCCCGCCCGCTTCGCCTCGTCGTCTTCTGTCCAGTCGACGGTACCCACATCCGGGCGTCCTGGTCCCGCAGCGCATGGCTCCTCGGTCTTTCAGCGTGCCGCCGTCGACTTGCAAAGCAAGGGCGTTCCCTGTGCCAGTGCGTTTGTGCCGCCTCGTTCGCCTGCAAGCACGTCGGTCGTCTCCGACCGCGGACTGGCAGCTGCAATCGCCGCTGCCAGCAGCGCCTATGCGGCTTTCAACAGTTACACCACGATGACGATTGCTCCCGTGAGCGCAACTGACGTGCCGGCCGCCAAGCAGGAGCGTGCGGACCGTGCGGCATCCTACGCGGCTGCGGTCTATGGCTCTATCGAACAGCCAGGCTCAGGTTCTGCGCAGTCTGTTCGCGCTATGCGTGAGGCAGTGCCTGCTTCTGCGGCCCATCATAATCCCGCAGATTATGCGCTGCCCCTTTCTGAGGCATATATCGACCATATGGTGCAGGACGAATTCGACCACCGTCATGACTCACCCGCACAGCGCAACGCCGCGCTCGGGCGCATGCAGGTTATAAACGGTTCTGCCGTATCCCCCGTCTCGGTGCGCGAGTCCATGCGTCGCAACAGGGCTTGATTCGCCAGGTTCCACCACGCCTGATGCGTTGCATTCGTATGCATCTCATTCAGCGTTTCCTATTGGGCAACAGGCCCGGCCTGACGAGCTCACCGCTCTGCGTATGCAAGTATGGGTCGGCCTCCCGGTGTTTCTCGCAATGGTTGCCATCGCTGCCGTTGCGTTGTCCATGGCCATCTCCAAGGTGACAATGATTTGTGTCCCCTTTGTGAACCTCCCGATCCCGCTTGCCAGAAGGGGGGAGGCGCGCGTATAGTTCATCCCCGCGCCGCAGCCAGTCGGCGCACGCGAACCCCGAGAACCGGATACTG
>CAKUKJ010000028.1 GCA_934662525.1 uncultured Coriobacteriales bacterium
CCGGACGGCGCGTCACGCGCCAGATGAAAGGGGATTTGCAATGGAAATGACCCGCCGTAACTTCGTCGCAGCCGCGAGCGCCGCAACCGTCGCCAGCATGGGCGCAGGCGCAGCCCTGGCCGACACCGCCGCTCCCGCTGGGGACCAGGCCGCCGACACCGAGCAGGCTGCGAGCGACACCATGGAGGCCGACATCGTCATCGCAGGCGCAGGTGCCGCAGGTATGTTCGCCGCCGTGGAGGCATCCCGTGCCGGCAAGAGCGTCATCGTGGTGGAGAAGGGCTCCTCCATCGGCATGGCCAACGGCGCCCTGGCTGGCGGCCCGTTCGTGGTGCAGTCCACCGCCCAGAAGGAAGCCGGCATCGACATCACCGTCGACTATGCCTTCAACCACATCATGGACTGGTCGCACTGGTCGATCGTGGCCCCCGTCGTGAAGAAGTGCCTCGAGCTTTCCGGTGAGACCGTTGACATGTTCACCACCGAGTTCGGCATCGAGACCTACATGCGTCCCGACAACTACGGCTCGGGCTTTGACTCGGTGCGCATCGGCTTCGGCACCAAGGAGCAGGGAGTGCGCGGCGAGGACCGTTGGCTGCCCCTGGAGCAGTGGTGCGAGGAGCGCGGCGCCCAGTTCGTGTTCGACTGCGCGCTTGAGAGCCTCATCGTTGAGGACGGCGCCGTCATGGGCATGCACTGCGTCTACGGCGACGGCACGAAGGTGGACGTGCGCGGCAAGAAGACCCTCGTGGCCACCGGCGGCTTCCTCGGCAACGACGAGATGATGATCGAGCGCTACGGCACGAAGGTGAACGCCCTGGGCAACACCCTGTCCGACGGCACGGGCATCAACTCCGTGGTGGCCGCAGGCGGCATGTATGGCACGCAGTGGGGCCTGTGCGGCAACGAGTTCACCGGTTCCTCCGACAAGGTGACCCCCGTGTACGACCGCAAGAACCCGGCCTTCTGCTGCGGCATCTACGGCGGGCTCATGGTGAACCACTTCGGCCGCCGTTTCGCCAACGAGGCCAAGTTCGCCAACTTCCCGCTGGCCATCGGCGGCGCCATCTCCCTGGTGGGCGGCACGTACTACTGCATCGTGGACCAGGCCTACGTCGACGCGCTCGAGAGTTCCGACGCCTACACCGTGAACGGCAGCGACGAGGAGGGCTGGCCCACCGGCAAGATGACGCTCGAGGGCAAGACGCTCGAAGACGTGCAGGCCGGCTTCGACACCGCCGTGGAGGAGGGCTGGTGCTACAAGGCCGACTCCATCGAGGAGCTCGCCGACGCCATCGCCTGCCCGGCCCTCGTCAAGACCGTCGAGGACTACAACGCCGACTGCGAGGCCGGCGAGGACACTTTCATGGGCAAGCCCGCCTCGTTCATGAACGCCATCGAGCAGGGCCCGTTCTACGCGCTTGAGTTCCAGCCCTCCGGCTGGACGAGCATGGGCGGCGTGAAGACCAACGACCGTCTGCAGTCCATTGATCGCACCGGTGCCGCCGTGCCCAACCTCTACGTAGCCGGCGCCGACAACGGCTCCACGATCTCCACGCCCTACTGCGACTACGAGGGCACCTCGCTCATGACCGCCTACAACTCCGGCCGCCTGGCCGGCATGTGGATGGCCGAGGACATCGACGCGCAGGCCGAGTAGCCCTTGAGTCTCCCATAGGGGCGGAAGAATCCCCCGTGCTCAAACAGTTCCAAAGAAACGGGCCCTGCGGGGCCCTTTTCTTTGGAAAACTGCGCCAGGGGGATTCCTCCGCCCCCCGCGAGTCGGCGGCCACAAGGTCAGCCGTTAAAAACCCAGAGACAAAGATTGGACCCCCGCCCTCGCAATCCCCATACGGCACAAAAGCCCAAGTATCGCCGCGAAACCGGGGTTCGTGATAGGCGAACCCACGCAGGCTGCCTTGTTTTTGCACCATCAGACGGCCGTTTCGAAGGTAAATTGCTTGCAAATAGGTCAGTTTCATCCTTTGAGAAGGGCCGCTTCGCTCGGTGACGTTGAGCCGAGCAACTCCTCAGCCTATCACGAACCCCGATTCCGCGGCGGTATCTCCCAATCCTCTCGCATTTTTTACAGCCCCTCTCATGGCAGACGGCACAGGGTCGCCTGCCTCGCAGGACACACCTGCACGAGAGGAGTGACCATGATCGGCAATTCGTTGGGGGCATCGCAGAAATTAACACGAGAAAGACCCTGCGGCTCTTGCTGTTCAACAATTGAACAGCTTTGCTTAACCCAGAGGAGGTTGGGCATGCGCCAGGAAGAGCCGAAACGAACGTGGCGAATATCGCAGGTACAGCAGTTGATAGGCCTGCCGCGTCGCGACATCCAGCGTGCATGTTACGACGGCAAGGGCGGCGTAGACATTGCCAGCCCGCAAGACAGCTCATGGGGCAGAAGGCAATACGACACCGCCGACCTGGCAAAGCTTTTCATTGTGCGCCAGTACAAACAACGAGGCTACAGCCTGCCGCAGATAGCACGCGTTTTTGAGGACATGCAGGCACAAGGCGGTTACCTCGCCCTACTCAGGAGGCAGGAGGAACTTTTAGGCGAGCGCTTTGAAGACGCGCTTGAGGAGCACATGCACGCCCAAGCCCTGCTGTCGGCGATGGCTGACGACCAAGATGCGATGTTCAGGCAGCTCGTGGAGCATGCGCTGTTGTATAGCTATAGCTACGGGGCAGGAACACCATGCAAAGAGGCCGGTGCCCAAAACCCCGACAACGTGCTGCGCCGCCAAAAGACAGGTTTGGCGCCCGCGACAGACGGCACGCCGGGCACAGTGGATGCAACGGAAACTCGCTCGTTTCAACGCCTTCTCGAACGCCTTGCCCATTGCATGCACGACGGGATTGCCGCAGATGACCAGGCAACGCTTGCAATTGCTTCACCGCAGGCACAAAGCTTACGGATGTTCCTCGACGTGCCTGGGATCGACCTCGTGATTGAGCTGTGGCTGGGGGCAGGAGCCTACGACTACTTCTGCAAAACCGCCGCAGCCATCAGCCCGGCTTCGGCATGTCCACCGGAACCGTCACGTCAAACCCGCCCAAACCGACAAACCGATAGGAGCCTCGCATGAAAATATCCAACATAGCAGGGTTCTTCACCCAGCACAGACCCAAAACCCCGCTGCTGTTTTCCTATGCGGTTGCGCCCTCGGCGCGGTCTTGGGAATTGGGGGCGTCCTCTTCGTCACCAACTTCAATCCGCCCGACGAAGATGACTCCGCGGACGCAACCGTTGTGTTCGAACGCATCGTCAAGCAAAACGAACTGGTCAGCGTCTCGCAAAAGTATGCGATAACCGACAAGGCGAAAGATTCAAACAGCTTCTTCGACCTGTTCGACATCCCCTTCACCGAAAACAGCTTCTGGTACCGCTACTCAGGCACTATAAAGGCGGGAGTCAACCTGGAAACCGCCGACTTCAAGTTGGAAGACAAAACCATTCACATCACGCTTGATAAGCCCTACATCATCTCCAACACGCCGAACATGGAAGAATCAGGCGTGCTGGAGGAGAGCAACAACGTGCTCAACCCCATCCATGTCGAGGACGTGGACGCATTCCAGAAAAAGTGCCAGGAAGACAGCCAGGAGCAGTCGATTGCCGGCGGGCTGCTCGACGAGGCGAAGACCAATGCCGAGGCCAACCTGCGCGGCATGCTCATCGCCGCCCTTGGAGACGAATACACGGTGGAATTCGAGTATCGGGACGGCACCGACGCCGATGGGGCAGGCGAGGACGACGGACAGGCCTGAAGCGAGGATGCGAGCGAGCAGGCATAGACGTTCTCGGCCACATCCTGACGCTCTCAGGCCGCAGACGGGTTGAGCCGCCCGCAACCATTCAAACGTGGGGGCACCCGATTGGAAACGAGAGGGTGCCCCCACGTATCTCAAAAACGACAGCCCCCGGGGCAAGTCGACCCCGTATCAAGAACACGTCAACAGAGCATCAGCAAGAAAGGGATACCATGGCAAGCAAAAAGAGCCCCAAGCGCAACCTCATCATAGCCCTCTGCGCGCTTGGAGCCGCGCTCGTCCTCGCCTTCGTCGTCCTCAATATCGCCATACTGTCTTGGCGATAGGCTACCAACTCGCCGCGTCGGCTCCCTCGATACGGATGTCGGTCTCGAAGAAGGCCTTGAGCGCGCGGATGGCGTAGGCCGTATCGCGGGTGCCGGCGGTCTCGTAGCTGGAATGCATGGCGAGCTGAGGCAGGCCGATGTCCACGGCATGGACGCTCACCTGTGTGTTTGAGAGGTTGCCCAGGGTGGAGCCGCCGACAGTGTCGCTGCGGTTGGCAAAGGATTGGGTGGGGACATCGATGAGCTCGCAGATGTCCTTGAACACGGCGCGGCTGAACGCGTCGGTCGTGTACTTCTGGTTCGCCGCCTCCTTGATGACGATGCCCCGGTTGAGGTACGCGCGGTTGCGCTCGTCGGTCTTAGCCGGCAGGTTGGGGTGCACGGCATGGGCATTGTCGCAGCTCACGAGGAACGACCTTGCCACGGCACAGTAGTAGTCCTCCCGTGATTTGCCCAGCGCCGCGCTCGCGCGCACGAGCACGTCGTGCAGGAAGGTGGACATCGCACCCTGCTTGGTGTTAGAACCGACCTCCTCGTTGTCGAAGACGGCCAGCACGTTGACGCATGCGGGGTTTGCGCCCTCGTCGCAGGCGAGAAACGCCTTGGCCGCCGCAAACGCGCACTGCAGGTCGTCGAGCTTGGGCGAGGAGACAAACTCATCGGCCGCTCCCCATACACGGCCTGCCTGGTGGTTGACCAGGAAGAGGTCGCGGGCAAGAAGGTCCTGCGGGGCGCAACCGGCCGCCTCGGCCACGAGCTTGTCAAAATCGCCCGCCGCAAGCTCGCCCGCACTGAAGAGCGGGCAGAGATCAACCTGGCGGTTGAGGGGCTTGCCGGCGTTGACGCCTCGGTCGAAGTGGATGCACAGGTTGGGGATGAGCGCCACGTCGCGCTCGATGTGCACGAGGCGACTCTCGATCCGCCCCGGGTAGGCACGCACGAGCACGCGGCCCGCCAGGCCCAGGGGGCGGTCGAACCAGGCGGAATCGATGGCCCCGCCATATGCCTCCACGTTGAGGCGCACATAGCCGCCCGGGCCCTCAAGCTCAGGCACAGCCTTCACCTTGAACGTGGGCGAGTCGGAATGCGCGGCGGCAATCTGGAAGTGATAGCCGCTGCGCTGGGAGACGACGCCCTCCCCCACCCTAAACGCCACGACGCTCGAGTTGTTGCGCACGGCATAGTAAGCGCCGCCGGGCTTGACGGCATGTTCGCCGGCATCCCAAGCCTCGCCCTCGGGCAGGCACACGAAGCCCTCGGCATCGAGCATCTCGCGCAGAGTCTCCACCGTGTGGAACATCGACGGGCTACGACGGATGAACTCGAGCAGCTCCCGGGAAACCTCGATGTCGGCCGCATCGACCATGGGCGGCGCTCCTTTCGCTCGTGCGTCCCGGCGCTTCCTAAAAGCTCTCGCGGCAGACGACCTGCTGCGCCGACAGCCGGTCGGTATGGCGTGGGCTGGGTGCGCAATCGGTGGCAGGATGGCCGAGCATGAGCATGTCCACCAACGTGTAGTCGGCCGGCACATTGAAGCGAGCACGCACGTCCTCGGGCTTGTAAGCGCCCACCCAGCAGCTGCCCAGACCCAGGGCAAAGGCGGCGTTCGCCATGTTGGTGAGCGCGATGGATGCGTCGATGACACCGAAGTCGCCCGACTCGCACCCGCCGCCCTTGGCCGAGGCCTTCGTGTCGAACGCGACGATGAGCACGGTGGGCGCGTCGTAGCGGCAACGCGTGCACTCGTCGACCTTCGCAAGGCCCTCGGCACTCTGAACAACGCAGATGCGCGCAGATTGGTTGTTGCATGCGCTTGGCGAGGTGCGCCCCGCGTCGAGGATTGCAGCAAGCTCCTCATCGGTCAGCTGCTCGTCGGTAAACGAACGCACTGAATAGCGCGAATGCAGCAGGCCAAGATAGGAATTGGCGTCCATGGCGATTTTTCCTTCCTCACTTGTGGGCCGGAGGTGCCCAACCCATATTTAGTCAGACTGATTGTAACCACCCCGCAACGATATTGCGGCAGACATGTGAAAACCTCAGCCACCACATTTCGATGAGACCCGCCTCAATCGCATCAAAACCCTCCTCCACGATATAATTCATCGCACAAAGCAAATCCGGGGAGGACGCCGTGGAGTACATAGCCACCAACACATACGACTTCGTTCGCATCCGCACGACGGGCCTTGCATATGTGGACAAGACCGCCTACATTCGCACATTAGCCGACGGGCTCATGGGCAACCAGTTCTTCCTCTCCCGTCCCAGGCGCTTTGGCAAGTCGCTCCTCTGCTCGACGCTGCAATGCCTGTTTGAAGGCAGGCACGAGCTCTTCGAAGGGCTGGCCATCAACTCGCTGCCATGGGACTGGTCCAAAACCTATCCCGTGATTCGACTCGATATGGCGGCATGCGCGGGGGAGACGGTAGACGAGGTCGCTTCACGCACTCAGGCAACAATCGCAGCCGAAGCGGACAGACTCTGTGTGGCCTTAAGGGGAGGCGACGATCCGGTACTTAACTTTCGGTTCCTGGTTGACGACGTGGCGGCAACCAGCCCTAATGGTCAATGCGTGCTGCTCGTCGACGAGTACGACAAGCCCCTCACCCGGTGGATCGGGACGAACGAAGTCCTCCCTTACCAGGCATTTCTGAAAACCTTTTACTCGGTGATAAAGCTCACGGAGTCACGTCAGCGCTTTTGCTTGATGACGGGCGTCTCCAAATTCTCGGAAGTCTCGATTTTCTCCGACCTCAACAACCTAACCGACATAACCATGGATACTCGGTTTGCCGCTCTGCTGGGCTACACGCACGACGAGGTGCGCACGAACTTCCCAGACAGGCTCTCCGCACTGGCGCAGGCCCTCGGCACCGACGTCGACGGCGCCTTCGCACGCCTTGAATCCATGTATGACGGCTATTGCTTCGACCGCTCGCTCACACGCGTCTTCAACCCTGTATCTCTGGGCCGTTGCCTGGATTCTGCCGACATGCGCTCCTACTGGTTCGAGACGGGCACCCCAGGCTGGCTCATGGCGTATGCCAAAAAAGAACCCATCGAGGTTGATTCCCTCGATATCCCCGAAGCGTCTCTGGGAACATACGAGCCCTCCAAACCCTCCATGCCCGCAGTGCTTCTCCAAACGGGATATCTCACAATCAAAAGCTTCGAGGAGTTCGGCCGCTCCAGAATCTACCGCCTCGGCTTTCCCAACCATGAGGTCGAAGACGGCTTCAACGAATGGTTGGCCGGAACGTACAGCAACGCAGACGAGGCAGAGACGTCCGCCTGGGCCCTCGCATGCAGACGCGCGATTGCCGCCGGCGATGCTGAAGGATTTGTCGCCTCTCTCAAGAGCTTCTTCGCCTCCATCGGCTATGACCTCACCGATCGCCTAACTGAGCAGGCATATCAGTGTGTTGCCGTCGCGATTCTGCGCTTTATCGGCATGTATGTTTCTGCCGAGGTCACGACTTCGACCGGCCGAATCGACATGGCCATGCATGCCGCGGGGCACGTGTTTGTCGTTGAGGTCAAGGTGGCAAGCGGAGAAGCCGCAGACGAAAAGGCAGCCCGCAAGGCCCTGGCGCAAATTCGAGAGCGCGGCTATGCGGAGCCTTGGAGCACCGGCACAAACGAAGTGACCCTTTTGGGTCTGACGTTCGACTGCCTTACCCACAACGTTGGGGCCTGGGTGGCGGAGAGGCTGTAGGGACAGAAAATGGCGGGGTGGCACAAACCGCCCCGCCTTCATCAACCGACCCTTCGAGAAACTAGAAACGCGGCAGGCCGGGCTCCGTCGTCAAAACGCGGGTCCTGGCTTGCAAGGCGTCCGAAGGCGAGAAATACGTGAGCCTCGGCCCAACGCAGCAGATGCGGTGCTAGAGCCCCTGAGCTGCGTTCTTGCCGGCGACGTAGCCGTAGTACATCGCCATTGCGTGGCTGGCGCCGGAGAGCTTGAAGGGGTACTTCACGGCGAAACGGTTGCCCTGGATGTTGCCGCAGGCGTACAGGCCGCCCAGCACCTTCTTGTCGCGGTCGTACACATGGGCGTCGGAATCGGGGTAGAGGCCGCCCATGGTGGTCAGGCACAGGCCGATGCCCATGCGGGAGGCGTAGAAGGGGCCGTCGACGACAGGCCAGAGGTACTTCTCCTGCTTGCAGAAGTCGTCGTCGTAGCCTGCGTCGCACAGCTCGTTGTAACGCTCGACGCTGGCCAGCGCAGCCTCCTTGTCGAAGTCGGCGTCGTAGGCAACGATGGCGTCGAAGAGCTCGTCGAGCGTCTCGCCCTTGAAGACGCTCTCATTGTCCACCAGGCCGTCAAGCTGCTCCAGGGTGTAGGCGCCGCCCTCGGTCACGGCCTGCTGAGACTGCTCCTCGATGTGGGAGTCGCAGATGAGGAAGGCTTTGGTCTTGGGCTGGCGCTCAAGCACGACCTCGGTGTCGGAGCAGTTGGAGTCCTCGTTCATGAAGCGCTTGCCGTTGTAGTTGAGGCGCAGGTTCGGCGTGGTGAGGCCCATCGAGGTGGCCATGTTGGCCATATCGTTGGCGCCGCCCATGACGTGGCACATAGGCGCCATGAACGTGGAGAAGGAGGCGCCTGCCCACCAGCCCATGCGGTAGCCGTCGCCGGTGTTGGTGGGGTTGCCCTCCACGTCGAAGTTGGGCCAAGCGGAGAGGTTGTTGTACTCGGCCATGACGGGATAGAACACGCGGCGCATGTCCTTGTCGCCCTCGCAGCCACCAGTCGCCATGATGACGCCGTTGGTGCAGGTGATCTTCTTGTACTTGCCCGTCTCGGCATTGCGCGCGTAGATGCCGGTCACGCGGCCGTCCTCCACGATAAGCTGCTCGCCGAAGTGGCCGAAGTACACGGTGCCGCCGGCCTCTTGCGCGCGGGCGCAGTTCTCATCGAGCACGTGCTGGTGGTTGGTGAACGAGACGCGCGTAGGGTAGGAAGCCTGGGGCTCGGTGGCGTAGTCGGGGTTGGCGCCCATGCAGTACACCATGTAGGGGTGCTCGGGGGTGGCGTTGGGATCCATCATGGCCGACATGTCGATCTCTTCGCCGGCAGCGGGCCAATACATCTCGGAGTCTCCGTTTGCCCACCAGTCGAAGACGTCGGACTCATTCTTCACGAACTTGCGGATGATGGCATAGTCGGCGTACTGGGCGGAGTTGTTCCACTCCTCCTTGATGACCTCGTCCTCGTCGACGGTGCCCAGGCCCAGCTGCTCGGTCATGGTGCCGTTGACGTAGCAATACTGGCTGGAACGGCACTGGGGAGTCTCGCCCTTCTCGACGGCGACGACCTTCACGCCCTCCTCGGCGGCGGCGCGGAAGGCAGCGGTGCCGGCGACGCCCAGGCCGCACACGATGACGTCGCACTCGATCTCCTCCTCAACGTCGGCATCGTCGATTGCCGGGGGCTCAGCAGCCCAAGGGTACTCGGTGCCCCAGTCGGAGACGGCGTTGGCGCCCTCGGCCGTATCGGCGGCGGCGTCCTTGGCCTCGTCGGCAAGGGCAATGGAGCTCGCGGCAGCGGTGGCGACGGCAGCGGTGCCGGCAGCGGCGACAAAACCACGACGGGAAACGGAAGCGCTCATAGGTGAAATCCTTCCTATTGGATGGACGAATATGCGAAACAGCTGGCCGCTACAGCGCGGCGGCGGCGTTCTGGCCGGCGAGCATGCCCATGGTCTCGGCCATGGAGAGCGACTGGCCGGCGATGCTCGTGAAGTACTGCCAGCCGAAACGGCCGCCCGAGGCGTTGCCGGCGGCAAACAGGCCGGGGATGGCGTTGTACTTCTGGTCGAGCACGCGACCGTCGGCATCGACGAGCAGGCCGCCCACCGTGACCATGAGGGCGCCGACCTTCTTCGTGCCCTTGTAGCCATAGAAGGGCGGGGTGGTCAGGGCGCACATGAGCGAGGGGTCCTTGCCGAAGTCGGTGTCCTTGCCGGCCTCGCACAGCTCGTTGTAGTGCTCGATGGTGGCGACGAAGTTGTCGAGCGCCTCGCCCTCGTAGCCCAGGTAGGTTCCCAGGGTCTCGAAGTCGTCGGCTGCGAAGACGTTGGCGGAGGTCATCGCGGCCACGATGCCGCCCGCAGCAGAGCCGTCGCCCTCAGGCGCACCGTTGCCTTCGCCCTCGGCAGCCTCGTCGGGCTTGCCGGCCGAGCCGTACTCGCCGCCCTCGTAGGCAGCCTTCATCGTGGCGCGGATGGAATCGAGGTCGGTGTTCACCATGTCGAGCGCCATGTGGCCGTAGGGCTGGGCGTTGAGCAGGGGCTCGATGTTGTCGTCGAACACGGTGCAGATGTCGCCGGCAGGCTGCTTCACGCCAGGCATGGCCATAAGTTCGGTGGAACCGAAGCCCTCGTTGGAGTAGCGCTTGCCGTCGGCGTTGATCCACAGGGCCGCCGTCGCGCCGAGCAGGTCGACGGGCTGGTCGCAGGGGTACCAATAGCCGCCGTCCATCGTGCCGGCGCAGGGGTCGACGCGACCGCCGGCCCAAGTGCCCATGGCGATGCCCGAACCGTCCTGGTCCATCATGCAAGAAGTGGTGCAACCAGGCTCCTGGAGCTGGTTGATCTCCCACAGGAGGCCGTCGCGCATGGTCTCGTTGGCGCCGTAGCCACCGGTGGCCAGGACGACCTCCTTGGCGTTGACCTGAACGAACGTGCCGTCCTCGGCCTGGCCGTAAGCGCCCGTCACGACGCCGTCGGCATCCTGGATGAGCTTGTAGCCGGTCGTGCCCCAGAACACCTTGCCACCGGCCTCGGTCGCCACGTCGATGCAGCGGTCAAGGGCGTCGTTGATGTAGTCGCCCGTCATGGCCGTGCCGATCCAGCTCTTGAGGCCGGAGAGCTCCTTCTCGAAGACGGTCGTGACGCCATCCTCGTAGCAGCGGATCTGCGTGTTCGCAAGCGTGTCGGCATCCACCTGGTCGAACAGCCAGTCGAAGCACGGGCCGCAGTTCTTGGCATAGTTCATGACAAGGCCGGGGTTGGAGCGGTTGTTGGAGCGCACCTGCCAGTCGTTCATGAACTCCACGACGTCGACCTCGGGCACGCCGCGACCCTTGAGGAACTCGGAGTTGATGTGGCCGATCTGGCCGCCGCCCATGATGACGCGCGCGCCCTCCTCGGCCTTCTCGAACGCGGCCACCTTGGCGCCGGCCTCGGCCGCGGCGCGCAGGGCACAGCTGCCGGCATGGCCCAGGCCGATGACGAGGACGTCGCAATCGTAGGTCTCGGCGATGTCGGTGGGGTCAGCGGGGGGCTCTCGCCAATCGCCGGCCTCCCCAGCCGTCGCGGCCGCGTCGCCCTCGGCGCCTTCGGGTGCGGGTGCGGGGGCCGCGGCCTGGTCGGCCAAGGCGGCACCGGCGTCAACAGCGGCGGCCATCGCAGCGGTCACGCCCGCCGCCCCCACGACAAACCCGCGACGGCTCACCATGTTCTTCTGCATGTGCAAACACCTTCCTTTTTGAAGAGAAGACAGAACCCGGCGGTCGATGCGCCCCAGCCAGGGCTCTTGAACGCCATTCACGTTAGCCGCACGGCGCGCCTGTGACCATCAACGCTGTCTATGGGCTATCTCAACGCTTTGTATGAGGGGTTCTCGCTCCTCGCCGACCCCGAAATGCGCTATTGTTTCAACGCTAGGGGATTGACAAGACAAGCTGGGAAAACACGGTGGGGGCAATCGGGGACATGTCAGAAGGACGGGCGACGACTCAGGCGGGCAACCCCATCATGCGCTACCTCAACGTGCGACGCGTGCCGAGAATCCACCCCGGGCTGCTCGCACTGGCGGCCCTCATCGCCACCGTGGCCATCTACCCGCCCAACGCGCGCCTCTATGCGGTGCTGCTTGAAGAGCCTAGCCGCGGCCGTGTCTTCATGCTCACGGCAGTCGTGACGGCGGCCGCGCTTGGGCTCGCAGTTGCCTCGAAGGCCGCGCGGCGCCCGAAATGGGTCGGGGTGCAACGCGGCGCCTGCCTTGCCAGCGCATCTATATATATGGTGGGAGAGGCCGGGTTCATCGGCTGCCTGCTCGACCCGGCTCTTCCCTTTGCGATCGTCCCCGTATGCGGCATGCTTGTCGGCGCGGCCCTGCTGCCCCTCACGCTTGCGTGGATCGACCGTTTCTCCGGCGATCTGCGCAGCGTCATGGTGCACGGAGGGCTCGTGTGCGCCCTGTCGGCCCTGCTCACCTGGATGGGCTCACTTCTTGACAAGCCGGCGCTGGCGGCATTCCTGCTCGTATTGAGCGCAGTGGGCGCCTTTGCGCCGGCTTTTCTGCCCATCCGCACATCGCACATGGGAAAGGCCATCCCGTCCGAAGGCACTACCGGCAACAAGCACGGCGACATGCCGACGCCCGCACAGGCAGGATGCTCGCAGCCACAGTACGCCGCAAGTGCAGCCATCCCGCAAGGGCGGCACACCGCAAACGCGGGCCAATCATCAATCCAGGCCGGAGACCTCGACAACACGACGGGCGAATCGGCCCCTCCCACGTTCCTCGCCTCGCTCTCAAACCTGCTCTCCATCATCTGGCTGCCGCTGTTGGGGTTCCTCATCTTCCTTTTCATGACGAACGCCTACGAGTTCCCCCTCGACGTCATGCCCGTCAGCACCGAGATCACGGGCGCGCTCATCGCCTCGGCCATCACGCTCGCCGTGAGCC
>CAKUKJ010000029.1 GCA_934662525.1 uncultured Coriobacteriales bacterium
ATCGTGCTCATCGCCGTGCTCCTTGTGCTCATCATTGCGCTTGTGGTCGTCATCGTCCTGCATCCCTGGGATTCCGGGGCGCAGTCGGGCACCGCGACGGTGGAGGGCGGCAGCGTCGTCGTGACCTCCAACGCCGACGGCACGCAGGAGGGCGAGGCCGACACCGCCCAGGGCACCGTCGCCGACGCCGCGGCTGACGCCCAGCAGCAGACGGCGGCCGTCTCGAGCGATGCCGATGTGTACGCGCAGCTGAGCAGCTCCTACGACCAGCTCGACGGCTTCCATAACCAGATCAGCTCCATCGCCACCGAGTTCTCCGACAACGTGGGCGTCAACAACCTGTCTGACCTGCGCACCCGTGCCGCCGACCTTCAGAGCCAGATCCAGTCTGCCCGTGCGACCCTGCAGGGCGTCGCGGTTGCCGCAGACTCCGCCTACGCCCAGACGAAGGCCGCCATCGACAACCTGTACAACGACCTCGAGATGCGCATCTCCGTTCTCGTCCAGGCTTGCGACGCCGACATTGCCGGCAACGACTACTCTGGCATTCTGAGCGCGGACAACGGCCCCGCCGATGAGCACGGCCACACCAACAAGTATCTCATCGACTACGAGCAGAACTACGCCGCCGCGCAGCCTGTCCAGCAGTAAGTCCGCAGTTTTCTGCCGGGCGTTTCAGGTACCGTCTCAGGTACTGTTATTTCTATAAAGCGCGCGGGGGAGGGCCGGTCGCAACGTACAATTGGCGACTGGCCCTCCTTTCGGGCTTACCCATGCATCTTCCAGACCAGGGCACGAGGAGCATCTCCGTTGGACATCACGACCTTCAATAGGGCAAAGCAGGCATATGACGCAAAGGATTGGGAGAACGCGGTCATCCTCTTCTCCCAGTGCGGCACCGGCCCCGGCACGGGCGAGGCATGCCATCTGTGCGGCAACGCCCTCATGCGCATCGGTCGTGTGCAGGAGGCGACGCAGGCCTATCGCGCGGCTTTGGCCGATCCCGCCTATGGCAACCAGGGCGCCGTCTACACCAACCTCGGCAAGGCCCAGATGGCCCTGGGGGATTTGCGCGGCACCATCGACTCGTTGCGCCACGCCCTGGCCGACCAGAACTATCGTGGGGCTTACAAGGCTCACATGGCTCTGGGCGAGGCCTACTCCAAGCTTGGGGACTCGCGCAACGCAGGCAGCGCCTACCGCCAGGCGGCGCTCGACCCGAACAACCCCGAGCCCGCCAAGGCCCTCATCAACCTCGGTGTGAGCTTCATGCAGATGCGCCGCCCCGCAGACGCGGCCGAGGCCTACCGCACCGCCGTCGACTTCGCCGCGAACCCTCAGGAGCGCTCGCTCATCTACGCCAACCTCGGCCAGGCCTATGTCGCCACGAACCGCATGGTGGAGGCCGTGAGCGCGTTCCAAAGCGCGACGTCGACGGGTTATCAGCTGTCTTCTGCGGCACAGGTCGATTTCAGCCGCGCCACGCAGGCCGTCCAGGCCATGGGCTCCGCACAGGCCGGGTACCCGGGCTCCGTTGACCCCACCTACGATCCCGCCGGCATGTCGGGCGACCTTCTGCCCAGTGCGGAGGACTCGGGCTTCTTCAACATCTCCGAGGCCGACATCATGGCCGACCAGCGCCGTCGCGAGGCATATGACCAGGTAAAGCCTCATCGCGGGCTCAAGCGTGCCCTCATCGTCATCTTTATCGTGGTCGTGGTGCTTGGCGGCCTTGCCGGCGCGTATGCCGCCGGCCTGGGCATCCCGTCTCGCGAGGGCGCCATTGAGAGCGTCTTTGCGGCCGCCGCGAAGGGCGAGGACGCCTCTGGCGCGTGGGCTTCGAGCGTGAGCGCCTCGGCCCGCTCCCAGGCAATGGAGACCGTGGAGGGCGACGGGTCCGCCGAGATTATCGGCATGGACGCCACCATGAACGACTGCGTCGCCATCGTCCAGACCAAGCTTGCGCAGGGCGCCACGCTTACATATCGTGTGAGCCTTGTGCGTCAGGGAGTCGGCTGGAAGGTCTCCAACGTCGAGCGCGTCATCGTCTCCGAGACCGAGAACACCTATTCCGAGGCGTTCAGCGGCGAGAAGGTCGTTTCCGAGGAACAGACCGAGACCTCCTCGGGCGCCTCGACCGACGGCGCCGACCAAGGCGAGGCTGCGTCTTCCGAGGCTGACGCCTCTGCCGACCAGGCGGCGGCCGACGGCTCTGCCCAGTAGTTCTCCTTCTGCGCGCTGCGCAGTGTGAGTTGCACGTCAAGCGTTTGTCAAGCAAGCAACGAGTGAAAGGCACGACGATGATCGAGAAGACCTACATCATGATTAAGCCCGACGCTGTCGAGAACCGCCACATCGGCGAGATCGTCAACCGCATCGAGCGTTCCGGCCTCACCATCGAGCGCATGGTGCTCGAGATGGTCACCCCCGAGCAGGCCGAGGCCAACTACGCCGAGCACAAGGGCAAGCCCTTCTATGAGGGCCTCGTGTCCTACATCACGTCCGGCCCCGTCGTGAAGATGGTCATTTCGGGCGAGAACGCCGTGGCCAACATGCGCCGTCTCATGGGCGCCACCGACTGTTCGAAGGCCGAGCCCGGCACAATTCGCGGCGACTTCGGCCTGTCCGTCGACCGCAACGTCATCCACGGCTCCGACTCGCCGGCTTCTGCCGAGCGTGAGATCGGCATCTTCTTCGCCTAAGCCGCTTGCGGAATCGCCGCAACCGCGTTCTCCACGTGATTCGTCGTGCAGGGCGCCGTGTTGCGGCGATTCCGCGTTCATGTATTTTCTTCCGAGCATCGATTGGTATGCGCATGTCGTTTCTAGACAACATCCTGGGCAGACACGGCGGTGGCCTGGCAATCGACCTGGGCACCGCGAACACGCTTGTTGCCACGCGCGAGGCGGGGATTCTCATCAACGAGCCCTCGGTCGTCGCCATCGACCGTGACAAGAATCGTGTCCTTGCTGTCGGAGCCGACGCCAAGCGCATGCTGGGTCGCACACCGGGCAACATCGAGGCCGTCAAACCCATGAAAGACGGCGTCATTGCCGACTTCGACGTCACCGAGGCGATGCTTCGGTATTTCATCGGCAAGGCCTGTGGGGAGAAGAAGGGCCTGCTCGCGCCTCGTCCTCGCGTTGTCATCGGCATTCCAAGCGGTGTTACCTCGGTGGAGAAGCGCGCCGTCTTCGAGGCCGCCGTGCAGGCCGGTGCCTCCCAGGCTTTTCTCATCGAGGAGCCCATGGCTGCCGCCATCGGGGCCGACCTGCCCGTCGAGGAGCCCACAGGCTCGCTTGTCGTCGATATCGGCGGAGGAACCGCCGAGGTCGCGGTCATCTCCATGGGCGGCATCGTGGTCTCGCGCTCGGTGCGTGTGGGAGGCAACGCCTTCGACCGTGCCATCCTCGAGATGGCGAAGGAGACATATGGCCTCAACATCGGGGAGCGCACGGCAGAGATCATCAAGATCAAGGTCGGCTCGGCATCTCCCCTTGAACGCGAGCTCGATGTCGAGGTCAACGGGCGAGACACGGTGAGCGGCATGCCCAAGACCGTGCGCATCGAGTCCGAGGAGGTGCGCCGCTCTCTTCAGAAGCCCATTGCCGAGATCGTCAAGATCGTGCGCGACGTGCTTGACGTGACTCCGCCCGACCTCGCGAGCGACCTCATGTACTACGGCATCCTGCTGTCGGGAGGCGGCGGCATGCTGCGCGGCCTCGACCAGCGCCTGCGCGAGGAGACGGGCGTTCCCGTCAATGTCTCGCCGACCGCGCTGGAAAACGTCGTCAAGGGCTGCATGGCGGTGCTCGACGCAAACGCGCTCTCCAACTCCTACATGCAGACAACCGCCTGACGCCCGTATCCGAAGGGAGGACCGAGTGACCGAGCTTCCAAGTCTTGATGGGGGGGCGCGCGGCCGAAGGAGCGCCTTTCGCGCGCTTGTCGTCTGCGTGTGCATATCTGCCCTGGTCATGACGGTCTATTCTGAGGAGGGTGAGCACGGTCCGATTCACATGCTCCGTTCGGGCGTGCAGTGGGCCGCCTCGCCCCTGCAAAGCCTCGGCTCCGCCATAGAACAGCCCTTTGATGCGCTCCAGCGCTCATTTACCGATGCGAACGCCAGTGAGGAGACCTTGACGGAGCTTCGCAACCGCAATGCCACGCTTGTGTCCCAGCTCAGCGAGCTTCAGGTGTACAAACAGGAAAACGAGGACCTCAAGGCAATGCTGGGCCTGGCGTCCTCCGTCGGCGCATCGGGCGTGGCCGCACAGGTCGTGGCAAGCTCGCACGACAATTGGTCTGACACGCTCACCATCAACAGGGGCAGCGACGACGGCGTGGGGCTTGACATGCCTGTGACCGACGGGACCGCGCTTGTGGGGCAGGTCTGCGCTGTGACCGCCTCAACTGCGACCGTGCGCCTCGTGGGAGACCCGTCGTTTTCAATGAGCGTGTCGGTCGGCTCGCAGGGGGCGACGGGGATTCTGAGCGGCTCCATCGATTCGGTCGTGCGCATTGACTACGTCGGCGTGGATTATGAACTGTCGGTCGGCGACATCGTGAGCGCCTCGGGCGTGAGCGACGTCTATCCCAAGGGATTGCCTGTAGGCACGGTCTCAAGCGTCTCAAGCGAGCCTTCCGACCTCTATCAGGACATCGTCGTGACCCCTCTTTCACAGGCGTCAAACGCTTCCACCGTGTTTGTGATCACCTCATACGACGAGACGTCCTTATCTGCCGACGGCGACGCCGCGTCGGGCGCGCAGGATGCGCAGGCCGGTGATGCCCAGTGAGCCGCCTTTCCATGCCCGGAGCCCATCCCTCTTCTCGTGAGGGCCGAAGTCGCGGCACCCGCTCGTGCGCGATCTTCGTCTTGGCGTGCCTTCTGCTGCAGCTTGTCCTAGGGGGGCACGTGAGCCTGTTCGGTTCCGTGCCCGACTTCCTGCTTGTCGGCGTCTATTTCACGGCTTTGAGAAAAGGGCCCTTTGCGGGCGTTGTGTCGGGCTTTGCCCTCGGGCTCGTTGGCGACTTGCTGGGCTCGGGCACCGTTGGACTCTCCTCGCTCATGGGCTGCATGTTCGGGTACGTTTGCTCCCGCCTCTGCAAGCCCTCCTTGCTCGGCGAGCCTCTCCGTGCGGCCGCCGTGTTTCTGCTCGCCGCGTTTATGTACCACATGGTGTATGTCGGCCTCATGGTGGCGTTGGGGATGGTGGCGGCCTCTATGGGGCAAGTCGTGGGCCGCGCGTTTGGGTCTGCCGTGCTCGACGGTTGCGTCGCTCTTGCCGTCTGTGCCCTGTACGCGGGGCTTGCCGGGTCCGGCAGGTCGAAGTTGCGCGGCTAGGCGCGCTTGCCGGCACGGTTGAGTCGTCTGCACAAGAGGGGAGGTGCCCGTCGTGGACATGCGGGTCGTTTTCATCGTCGCCATCGTCGTTCTCATCGCTGCTTGCGCCGCCGCGCTTGTCGCGTGGCGCCGTCTTTCTCGCAGGGCGGGATCAGGGCCTGTCGCGGCGCCTGCCGCCTCGGGGCTCAGCTTCGGTGACGCGGCGTCGCGCGCGCCCATCAAACCCGCCGAGACGTTGGGCGTCTCCGGGCAGACGAGCATGCGGCGCCGCACACTCGTCTTATCTGCGCTCGCGGGCACGGCGTTCGGAGCCCTCATAGTCCGTCTGTGGGGCATGCAGGTCATTTCCGGGCGCGACTATTCCGACCAGGCAAGCTCCAACAGCATCTCCGAGGTCTCTCTTCGCGCAACGCGCGGCCGTATCCTCGACCGAAACGGCAATGTGCTTGTGGGCAACCGCACCTGCATGGCCCTCGTCGCCGATAAGTCGTGCGCCGACGACACCCGCCTCGTGCGCCGGCTGGGCAACCTCCTCGGCATGCCCGACGTGGCTGTGCGCCGCGCGATCCAAAGCACCTCGGAGGGCGCGCAGTCCCTGCGCACGATCATGATCGACGTGCCCGACGGCGCCGTTTCGTATGTGGCCGAGCATCCCGCGCAGTTTCCGGGCGTCTCCATCGAGTCCCGCACGGTTCGCACGTACCCTTACGGCACCCTTGCCTGCCACTTGCTCGGCTACACGGGCACCATCTCGAGCGAGGAGCTTGAGACGTTCAACGCCGACGAAAGCCGCCAGGTCACATACCAGTCGGGCGACATCGTGGGGAAGTCGGGCGTCGAGTACCAGTACGAGTCCGTTCTGCAAGGCGTGCGCGGCTCGCGCAAGGTCTATGTCGACGTGTCGGGCGACGTTCTCGGCGTCGCGTCCGAGGTCGACCCCGAGCCGGGAAGCGACATCCGCCTTACGATCGACGCGAACGTTCAGGCCGCCGCTGAGACGGCGCTGCAGCTGGGCATCGAGGCGGGCGAGTACCTCCATTACCGACCCACGGGCGCGTCGTGCGTGTGCATCAACTGCAAGACCGGAGAGGTCCTCGCCATGGCGAGCTATCCGTCGTTCGACCCATCTTCCTTCATCGGCGGCATCTCCACCGACACGTGGGCCCAGCTCATCGCCGAGGGGGCCAACACGCCCCTGCTCAACCGCGCCGTCAACGGCCTGTACCCCTCGGCTTCCACCATCAAGCCGTTCACAACGTGCGCGGCGCTCGAATACGGCGTGACCTCGACGGACACCTATGTGGAATGCACGGGTTATTGGACGGGGTTTGGCGAGCAGTATGGCATGCACTGCTGGAACCATGCGGGCCACGGCTGGATGAACCTCTACGAGGGCATCACCAACTCGTGCGACACGGTGTTTTACGAGATAGCGAAGGCGTTTTACTACTCCGACCATCCCGAGGGCATCCAGGAGATGTTTCGCCGTTGGGGGATTGGCGCCAAGACGGGAATCGACCTGCCGGGTGAGTCAGAGGGGCGCGTCCCCGATGCGGACTGGAAATGGAACCACTACACCTGGGCCGACGATGCGTCGCGCGCCTGGCAGGGCGGCGACACGGCCAACATCGCGATTGGCCAGGGCGATATCCTTGTGACCCCTCTGCAGATGTGCTATGCGTACTGCGGCCTCGTCAACGGCGCGGTCGAGATGTGGCCGCACGTGCTGCTCGACGTGCTTTCCAACCAGACGCGCGAACCCATCATCACCGCCGAGCAGAAGACGGGCAGCCAGGTCTCCATTTCATCCGGCATCCTGTCATTTGTGGACTCCGCCCTCGTCGGCGTCGTCAACGAGACATATGTGGGCGATTACTTCGCGGGCCTTCCCGTCTCCGTCATGGGAAAGTCGGGCACAGGCGAGGCGGGCGATGACGACGACAACCCCCATGCCTGGTTCTGCGCCGCCGCCCCGGCCGAGGACCCGACCTATGTCGTCGCCGCCATTGTCGAGCACGGCGGCGGTGGCGGCTATGTCGCGTCGAACGTGTGCCGCGGCGTGCTCGGGGCCATTTACGGCGTTGAGATGACCGACCCCGTGTCGATCCTCGAGGCCCGCGAAGTCTCTACCGAGCAGGTGATGGATTGATGTTTGCATCCAAGCGCGGCCGTGGCCGCCTGCGCTATGGGGACTGCGCCCACTTGCCCGGTCCCGCGCGCTTCTTCTCGGGTCTCGACCCTGTGGTCGTCCTCGTCACGGGTGCCCTCGTCGCCTACGGCCTCGTCGTCGTGTACTCGGCGTCGCTGTCCATCGCGGCCGCCTCTCCCTCCCGTCAGGCCCTGGGCGCCGCAATCGGCGCGCTGGCGGCGCTTGCGATGTACCGCTTTGACATGCGCCGTCTGGCAAACTACGCGCTGGCCCTCTTCGTCATCGACTGCCTCCTCATGCTTGCCCCTCTCGTGCCGTTCCTGTCGTACAACGCAAACGGCCTCACGGGTTGGGTGCGCGTTCCCGGCATCGGCCTCACCTTTCAGACCTCGGAGCTGGCAAAGCCCGTGACCGTCATGCTCATGGCCGCCCTGGGCGCGCGCTACGGCGGAAGGGTCGGCACGTTGCGCGACTACGTGCGCCTCTGCGGAATCCTCGCCGTGCCTTTCCTGCTCATTCTGCTTCAACCCGACCTGGGCACAGGCTTGGTGATTCTCGTGTCGGGCGCGGTCGTCATCGTGATGGCGGGCCCGAAGGCCTCGTGGGTCCTTGTCACCGTCGGGCTGCTCGTAGGCGGTGTGGCCGTCGTGCTCCTGACCGACGGCATCATCGACAACCTGGTGGGCGACGACCGCTCGCTCATCCATGATTATCAGATGAACCGTCTGCTTATCTTCCTCGACCCCGAGTCTGACACATCCAATGCCGGGTATAACCTGCGCCAATGCATGATTGCCGTGGGTTCGGGGGGTCTCTTTGGCAAAGGGCTCGGCAATGCCACGCAGGCTGCGTCGGGCTTTCTCCCCGAGGCGCACACCGACTTTGCCTTCGCTCTCTTGAGCGAGCAGTTCGGTTTCATCGGGGCCGTCGTGCTCATAGCGCTCTACGCCGCGCTTGTGTTCTCGGCCGTTCGCATTGCAGGGCGCTGCGGGTCGCTTTTCGCTAAACTTACGCTTTTGGGGATTGCTGCCATGTGGACGTTCCAGATATTTGAGAACATCGGCATGTGCCTGTCGCTTATGCCCATCACGGGCATCCCGCTGCCGTTTATCAGCTTCGGGTCTTCGTCCATGATCGTCCAGCTGCTCACGGTGGGCATCGTGCTGTCCGCTGCGGCCCATGACGGTCGCCGGACGTTGCGCGCACGCATCTAGCAGCTCGTGGGAGTGGTGTTCATGAACCTTGTTTTTGATGCCGCCAAGGCGGCCGGGCGCGCGAGGGGCCAGGTGAAGTCTTCGTCGGCCAAACCCCTGCATCTTGCGGTCATGGTGGGCCGGGGCTGCGACATGGGCCTTGCGCGCGCCGTCAAGGCCGCACTTCGCCCCAAGGTCGCCTCGTGCAAGCTGTATGTTGCCGGTATGGGAGGGCTTGCGCAGGCGCCTGTCATGCATGCGCTGGCCGACGCGGCCGTCTTCCTAGCGGGCGACGACGCGGCCGGGTGCGCCGACCTCTACCGAGCCTATCGTGCCCGCCGCGTGCCCTGCTACGTGCTCGTGGGGCTTGACGCCGACGCCTCCGAACGCGCCCGGGCCCTCATCGCCCGCGAGGTGCGAGAGGAAGACCTGGTGGTATGCGACGAGGGCGGCGCGGCTGAAGCCCTTGGGGCCTGGCTGCTCGACGCCCTGCCCGATTTCGAGCTTACGCTCGGAGCGTCGTTCGATTGCTGCAAAGATGCCCAAGGCCGCCGCATCGTGGGGCAGGCGGTGCGCAACAACGCGATGGTGGGCGCGCTCACCTTCCTCAAAGGGGCCGACACGCCTGCCATGCTTGCATGCGAGGTCGCGATGCTTTTCAAGCTCGCGGGGATATACGGCGCGCCGCTGGGCAGGGACCGCCTGGGCGAGATTGCCGGGCTCACGGCGTTCTCGGTCGCATGCAAGCAGGTCGCTGGCCTGGCCCTGCGCCTGCCGTTGCCGGCGAGCGTCGTGAAGGCCGCCGTCGCGGCGTCGGCCACCTACCTGGTGGGCAACGCCATTCAGGAGCGCATGCGCCGCATCGCCTCGCCGTCGCCTGCGCAGAAGCCCCCTTCGTCTCAAGAAACCCCGCAAGGAGCCTAAATGATCTCGATGCATGAACGGGTCGACCTCTGGGAGCGCGTCGAGCCCCTGCTCGACCTTGTGGAGAAGCCCTCGCGCTACATCGACCACGAGTTTGGGGCGGTGCGCGATGCGGCCTCGCCGTTCAGGTGCGTGCTCATCTATCCCGACACGTACGAGGTCGGTTTGCCCAACCAGGGCCTCTCCATCCTGTACAAGGTGCTGAACGCCCAAGACGGCATCGCCTGCGAGCGCTCCTACACCCCTTGGGTGGACATGGCCGACCTCATGCGCGCCCGCAACCTGCCGCTTTTCTCCATGGAGTCGTGCTTCCCCGTGGCCTCGTTCGACATGGTCGGCATCCAGCTGCCCCATGAGCTGGCCGCCACGAACATCGTCGAGACCCTCGACCTCGCCGGCATCCCGCTCATGGCGCGAGACCGCGCGCAAGACGACCCCATCGTGTGCGGCGGCGGCCCCTCCGTCTACAACCCCGAGGCGGTCTGCGAGCTGTACGACTGCATCATGGTGGGCGACGGCGAGGAGGTCATCGTCGAGGTCGCGCGCTGCATTCGCGACCTGCGCTCGCAAGGGGCGCCCCGAGACGAGATCCTGCGCGCCCTGGCACGCATTCAGGGCGTTTACGTGCCGCTGCTCTATACGCCTCAGAAAGACGGGTTCGGGCGCACGCATCTGGCGCCCGTTCCCGGTTCGGGCGCGCCGGACAAGGTCGTGAAGCGCGTCGTCGCCGACTTCAAGGCGTTCGACCCCATCAACACCACGCTCGTGCCGTATCCCCAGGTCGTGCAGGACAGGCTTGCGGTCGAGGTGCTCAGGGGCTGCGCGCGCGGGTGCCGGTTCTGCCAGGCGGGCATGACGTACCGCCCGGTGCGCGAGCGCCCGGCCGACCAGATCGTGGCAGCCGTGATGCGCGGGCTTGCCTGCACGGGCTACGACGAGGTGTCGCTCACGTCGCTGTCCACCACCGACCACTCCAATCTCGAAAGCGTGCTGCGCCGCCTCAACACCAACCTGTCCGGCAAGGGAATCTCCGTCTCCCTGCCCTCCGAGCGCCTCGATTCGTTCGGCATCGAGATGGCCCAGCTTGTGGCGGGCGAGAAGAAGGGCGGCCTCACCTTTGCGCCTGAGGCGGGCACGCAGCGCATGCGCGACGTCATCAACAAGGGCGTGACCGAGGACGACCTCATGAACGCCGTGCGGGCGTCGTTCTCGCAGGGCTGGCTGCGCATGAAGCTCTATTTCATGATCGGCCTTCCCACCGAGACCGACGAGGACGTGCTCGGCATCGCAGAGCTGTGCGGGCGCGCCCTTGAGCTTGCGAAGTCGTGCGTGCCGCCCAACAAGCGCTGCGCCGTGCGCATCGGCACGTCGGTGGCCGTCTTCATCCCCAAGGCCCAGACCGCCTTCCAATGGTGCGGCCAGACGACGCCCGAAGAAGTCCGTCGACGCCAGAAGCTTCTTGCCGGCGCCGTGCCGCGCGGTGTGGACCTGCGCTATCACGACTACGCCTCGTCGTTCCTGGAGGCGGTGCTGTCGCGCTCGGGCCGAGAGGCGCTGCCGCTCGTCTTGGAAGCCCACCGCCTCGGCGCGCGGTTTGACGCGTGGAGCGACCAGTTCAACCTCGACATATGGACGCAGGCTGCGGAAAACGTCGGGTTCGACATGCAGCGCGCGGCCTGCGAGCCCTTCGAGGTGGGAGGCCCCCTTCCCTGGGACCACATCTCGGCCGGCGTGGCCCCGCGCTGGCTCGAGCGCGAGTGGAGGCGGGCCCTCGAGGGCGTGCTCACGCCCGACTGCACGATGGCGAAATGTTCTGGATGCGGCGTGTGCCCCTCGCTCGACGTGGAGAACGACCTCGAAAGGAGCCGTGCATGAGCGAGGAGACCCTCTTCTGCCTCCGCGTGCGCTATGTGGAGACGGGACGTCTGCGCTATCTGTCCCATCTGGAGCTTCTCCGCGCGATGGAGCGCACCATTCGCCGCAGCGGCATACCCTACGCCGTGACGCAGGGTTTCTCGCCTCGCATCAAGGCGGCGTATTGCCCGGCGCTTCCCGTGGCGGTGGCGTCCGACGACGAATGGTTCGACCTGTGGGTGCGCGAGCTGCGCCCTGCCCAGGAGTACTTGGAGGACCTGCGCCGCGCCGCGCCACCCGACCTCATGCCGCAGCAGGCCGCCTACGTGGAGCTGCACGGGCCCTCGCTCGGCGCCAACCTCACCATAGCCTGCTGGCAGGCCGACCTGTCCGCGTGGCCTGCGTCGTGCCTCGACCCGGCTGACGCCGTCGACATGTCCTTTGACGCCGCCGACGTTCGCAGGGCCGTCGAGGCTGTGCGCGCGCGGGGCCAGATAGAGTACCTGCGCAACGGCAAGCCCAAGAAGGTGGACCTCGCCGAGAAGCTCGTGGGAGACGTCGAGGTCGGCCAGGAAGGGGAGGGCCGCGTGCGCCTCTCCTTCACGACGCGTTCTTCAAACGAGGGCGCGTTGCGTCCCGACGTCCTGTTGGCCGAAGTTACGCGACAGCTCGCCGAGTCGCTTGCCGTTCGCGGGACGTGTGGGCGCGCGTTGTCGGATTACGTCGTATCATTCCAGCGTAACCTCCGCACTTCTGTCGTGCGCACCGCACAGTACCTTGAAGGGAAGGACGGCACATGGAGTCGCCCGATTTGACGCTTTCGCCCGGCGATATTCTTCGAACGCGCGTCGACCATATCGACGCATCGCTCGACGCCTGTTTTCTCGATGCCGGCCCATACGGCACGCTGTTCGTGCCCTTGGCGGGAATCTCCGCCACCACAGTTGCCGATTTGGTTCCGGGGGCAAGCGTGTGCGCCCAGGTCGTCGCTCCCAAGCGCGCCACGAAGCTGCCGCGCGCCTCGGTGAACATCGAGTTCTCAGGCCGCTCAAGCGTGCTTGTGCTCGATGGGTGCGCGATCATGGCGCAGGACAGCCCCGCCAAGCCCGAGGTGTTCGTCTCCAAGAAGCTGGCGGGCGTGCGCCGGGCTGAGCTGGCTGACAAGCTTGAGTCCGCCGTGGGAGACCCCTCGACGGGCCTTCCCTCCATGCTTGACGCCGTCTGCGGGCCCGTGACGCTCATCTTGCGCACAACGGCCGACGGGCTCCCTTGGGAGACGGTGCTGTCTTCGGT
>CAKUKJ010000030.1 GCA_934662525.1 uncultured Coriobacteriales bacterium
CCTCCTCGACGTCGGCGTCGTCGATGACGGGGGCCTCGCCGAGCCAGGGCATAGCGCCCGTGCCGTCGTAGCCCATGGAGGACTCTGCGGGCGTGTTCTCGGCGGCGGAGGCGCTGCCGGCGACAGCGACGGAAGCCGCAGTGCCCATGGCAGCGGCGCCGGCAACGAAGCTGCGGCGGGAGACAGACTTGGAATTGAAGGACATGGCTTGCAACCTTTCCTTATGACGCGGCCCCCTGTGGGCTGCGCTTGTCGAGATGGAGTGTGCATCGAACGAGAAGGTCGCAAACCCTCCCCCATGGCTGAACGAGGCTCGCCGCATCGCCTATAAGGGTCGAGAGGCATTTCGTCCATTGAGGAGTTGCATCTAAAATGCCAGCTCACAGCCTCACACGCGCCTCTGCTCCCCTTAGCTGCTCACAAAATACCCACATATGTGAACACCGACGCAACCCGCCGAAAGGCCCTGTGCCATAATGCACCGCGGCAGCAAAAGAGACGCGGGGAGGGCCGTTTCCACCATGCACGAACGTGAACAAGGGCGCGCGGCATGGCACGAGCCGTCCAAAGAGGCCCTGCGACGACTGCCGTGGGCGCTGGGCTACTCGCTTACCAGCACATGGGCAACCGTGCTTTTGTTCTCGTCGTTCTTTTCCAAGGCGCCTTCCTCCGCAGTCGTCACCATCTCGATGCTCTCAGGCGTGATCGCCTGCCTCGGGGCGCTCTTTCTGCACGCCAAGACCTCGCTGTTCAGCGGGCGCAGCGGCACCTCGTCGCTCTATGCCACGGGCGTGGCGGTGGGCACGTTCATGTGCACCTTCCCCAGCCTCGCAAGCATCGCTCCGGCGCACGATGTCGGCCTGGTTGTCTCGGGGTTCTTCGCCATCTTGCTGATTCTCACATGGTTCGAGGCATTCTCACGCCTCCCCAGTCGAACCATCGTCTTCCTGGGAGGCTGCTCGTTTCTGCTCTCGGCGGCAGGCGTCTTCGCCATCCTGTCGATGCCCGTCGAAGCGGCGAGCATCGCCATGTCGGCGCTGCCCCTCGTGTCGTTCTCCCTGCTTCCCAAGCCCTTGCCCGAAAGCGGCACAGCCGCAAACAACCGGGCAACGCTCGGCAAGATCCTGGCGCAAGCCGTATCGTGGAAAACGCTTCTGGGCATCGCGATTTCATTCTTCGTCATCGGGGCGATGGGCGCTTTGGCCCCCGAGCTCGGCGTCGCGGTCGAGCTCTCCCCCATATACCTGGGCATTCCCGCTCTTCTCACGCTCGTCTTCGTTTTGACCGCGCGCCTGTGCCCGCAGCGCCTCGATGCGGCTATTCTCTTCAAGCTGCTGCTCGTCGGCGTGGCGGGCATCGCGTTTTTGCTGGTATACGCCGGGTCGACCAATCTCACCCTCGTGTTCTTCCTCTACATCACGGCCGACGTGCTGCTTTGGTCGGTGCTGGCGCTGGCTGCGAAGAGGACGCCCGTCGCCCCCCATGCCGTGTTTGCGTGCGGCTGGCTGGCAGAATGCGCGGGTAACGTGCTGGGCCACAACGTGGCCGTTGGAATAGGCGACACGTCGCTGCTCTTCGCCCTCGTGATGCTCCTCGTCCTGGTGGCCGTGGGCTTCGCCTTTGGCGACGGGCTTTTCATGATCGAGCTGGACGAGGAAAGCGGCGGCCTGCCCGGTGCGGCCAACACGGGCGCGATGCAAAGCACGGGCAAGGCGCCATCCAACGTCGCAGCGCCCGATGATGCCTGCGACGCCACCCCCGGCGGCATCCCTTCCGACGCAGCGCCAGCGAGCTTGGGCGGCGCCCCCGGTACGGCCGACCGCTCCCCCTCAATCTCGCAGGCCGACGCCATCGCCGCATTCGCCGCCCGCTACGGCCTATCCGAGCGTGAGACCGATGTGTTCGCGCTCTGGGTGACCGGCCACGGCCTCAAGCACATCCAAAACACGCTCTTCATCAGCGAGTCCACCGTCAAGACCCACCTGCGCAGCATCTACCGCAAGTGCGACACGCACAACCGCGCCGAGATCATTGCGCTGTTCGAGGGCGAGAGATAATCCCTAAACCGAGCGCCGCATAGGATTGCCTCTCCAAATCGTATGCCGATTGCGACTACCAAAAGGCCCGCCGTCTTTATCAACGGCAGGCCTTTGTAGCAGCAACATCGGCAAGCAAACGAACGGGCAGATCGGCCCTTACCGCCCCGGGTAGTAGAACTCGACCTTGTAGCCGAGTTCGATGAGGCGCTCGGCAGCGGCGCGTGCGGCGTTGTCGGCGCTCACCCAATCGCCTTCGCCGTCGAAGTCGTTGAAGGAGCGGTAGTAGGCGATGCGGATCGGCTCGGCCTCCTTGTCGGCCACCTTACCCGCAAGCGTCACGATATCGCTAACGGCGCCCAGGTGATCCTCCACGAGCCCCTCGAGCGCACGCCATGCCACCTCGGGAATGGGTGCCTTGCCCGAATCCCAGCGGCGCACCTCCGAGCGGTCGGCACCCACGATGTCGGCGAACTCATCCTGCTTGAAGCCGACCATGTCGCGAAGCGCGCGGAAGTTCGCCGGTGTGTGCTCAAAACTGTCGAAGGTGCTCGTCATGCCTGGTATCTCCTGCCACTGAATAGCCATCAAAAAAAGAGCCGCCATGGTGCGACGCGACCACGGCGGCTCCCATAATACCTATGCGCGAAGCATTATGCCAGGGGCGCGAGAACCATCTTGAAGCCGTCGGACTCGAGCCTCATCGTGCCGTCTACAATCTTGACCTCGATGGGGTCGGAGTCAACGTCGAACGTGTAGGTGTCCGTGCCCGTCTCCTCCCACTGGCCCTCGCTGGTCTCCGGGTCGGTGTCGGCATCGGTCTGCACCGTGAAGGCGAACGTGCCGTCGGCCGCGACGTCCATCTCGACGACCATGCCGAGCAGCCCCATGAGTGCCGACCACTTGGCGTCCTCGTACTCGTTGTCGCCCATGCCCTCAAGCGCAACGAGCGACCAAGAGCCCTCGACGCCCTCGTGGGTGGCGTCGTAGGTGTCGGGATAGGTCGCGATGGCCCACGCGCCCGAAAGCACATCCTCGGCGCGGGCGTACACGGTGGTGATCTCCAGACCGGAGTCCTCGTCCTTCTCCACCTCGACCAGGCTCAGGCCGTCAAGTGTGAGCGTGGTGGTGGCGCCGTCCTCGGCCTCCACGGCCAACTCGGTGTCGGATGCAACCTCCCAGGAAATCTTCTGCTCGCTGTCTTGAAGCAAATCGGCCTCTTCGGCCTGCGCGTCGGCAGCGGTCTCGCCGGTCGCCGCCTCGGCCGCAGCCTCCATGTCGCTGGAGTCGGTCGCCACCTTTACCGTAAACGTGCCCGTGCCGTCGGCCTTGAACTCGTAGGTTGTGGTCGCCATGATGGTGACGAGCGCAAGAATCGCAGCCACGTCCTCGTCGGCGCAGTCGGCACCGATCATGACCCACGTACCGGTGACGTCGACGCCCTCGGCAGCGGCGTCGTCCTTCTTCTCGTCGGCGAAGGCCAGGCCGGGCACAAGGGCCGCGCCGAGCGCAAAAGCGGTGGCGGCGATGAAGTTGCGACGGGAGAGAGCGGCGGTGACGATCATGGTGGTCTCCAATCTGCTGGACGCCTTGGCATAGAGCCTATGGCCGCTTTATGCGGTCAGGGGCAAGTATACACGAATCCTACAAGGGAATACTCGTTCCAAACACGGACGGCCACGTGATATTGTGCGAAAGGCACGTCTTTTTTGCAGAGGGGCCTGGTGTGTGTTTCTATATCAGACTAGGGGCGTGCAGGCGTGGGCATAAAGGCGCACATCAGCCGTCGATTTCAAGGAGGACGCCATGGAAGTCACCCTCACCAGCCAAAGCTATCAGAAGGAAGTCGTTGAGTCCGACGTGCCCGTGCTCATCGACTTCTGGGCAACCTGGTGCGGCCCGTGCCGCATCGTCGCCCCCGTCGTGGCCCAGATTGCCGAAGAGCACGCAGGCAAGCTCAAGGTCTGCAAGTGCGACACCGACGCGGAAGGCCTTCTGGCCAGCCAGTTCGGCATTCAGTCCATCCCCACGCTCGTCGTCATGAAGGGCGGCAAGCCCGTCGCACGCACCATGGGCGCCCAGCCCAAGGCGGCAATCGAGAAGTTCCTCAAGGATGCGGGCGCGCTGTAAGGAGCCGTCGAGCGCATACACACGCAAGAAGAAGGGGCCCGCATGGGCCCCTTCTTCTTGCAAGCCGGCCTTTCCCGGTCCCTATTCCTCCGGCATCGCCCGCTGAATCTGGCGCTGGCGCTCCACGCTCGAGAGGTTCTCGGACTCGATGAAAATGCGCGCGGCCTGGGGGAAGCGCGCCTTGAGAGCGCGCTCCACACGGTCGATGGCGGCCATGATCTCGTCGCCCGTGGCACCCTTGCGGAAGGTGGCGTCCACCGCCATGAGCATGTTGGAGGGACCGAAGTACATGGTGAGCACGCCGCCGGCCTTCTCGATGACGGGGTCGGCCTCGATGATGACGCGGGCGTCCACAAGCTCGGAGCGGCTCATGCCCTCGCCCACAAGCAGGCCCTTCGACTCGCGCAGCATCACGACCGACACGCACATGAGCAACAGGCCGATGATGATGGAGGCGATGCCGTCGAAGATGGAGCTGCCGGTGACCTGCGTGAGCACGAGGCCCACGAGCGCGAAGCACAGGCCCAGCTCGGCGGCCGAATCCTCAAGCAACACCGTGTAGCTGCTCGGGTCCTTGCATTCCTTGATGTACTCGAAGACGCCCTTGTCGCCGCGGGCGGCGTTCACCGTCTTGATGGCCACGCGCAGCGACGCGCCCTCGATGAGCATCGCCGCGATGAGGACGATGTAGCTCATGAGCAGGTCGCCGTGCTCGGCCGTGCCGGCAAGGGCGGCCTGCACCGCATGGATGCCCTGCATGAGCGACACGCCGCCGCCCAGCGCAAACACCGACACGGCCACGACGAGCGTCCAGAAGTAGAGCTCCTTGCCGAAACCGAACGGGTGCTCGATGGTGGCGGGCTTCTTTGCCTGGCGCATGCCGAAAAGCACGAGAAAGCCGTTGCCCGAGTCCACGATGGAGTGAATGCCCTCCGAGACCATGGCCGACGAGCCCGAGATGGCCGCCGCGATGAACTTGACGATGCCCACCGCGATGTTCGACGCGATGGCCGCCAACACTGAGGCCTTGCTCGAGTGCTTCTCAGGCAGCTTGGGGGCCGGGGCGCCGCCAGGAGCGGCTGCGGACGGGTCGGCGGCAGGTGCAGGAGCAGGGGCGGGGGCAGGTTGTGCAGGGTCGGGCATACGAGAATCAACTCCGTTTGCTAGCGTTTGATAGGAACCTTGCAGATTGTTTTAAGATACCCACCGCGCGCGGCGTTCATTTCCGCCGTGCCATAAATCGCACGAATCCCCGCAAACAGAAGATCCCGCATGTCACGTACAGCCGACATGCGGGACCGGAAATCGTTCTTAGTGCCTTACAGGCTCTACGCGCTGGCAAGGGCCGCGTTCACGGCGTCAAAGATGGCCTTGGAGGTGACGGAGGCACCGGAGACGGCGTCGACTCCCTCGGTACCGTTGGCAGCCACGATCTGGGCCGGGAGCTGCTCGATCGCCTTGCTGCCGATGCCCTGGGTCTCGGAGTTCTCCCCCACGGTGACGTCGGTGATCTTGCCGCCGGAGACGGTGACGGTCACGGGCACGTCGCCGCCGATGCCCTTGGCAGAGCCCTCGTAGGTGCCGTCGGCAACCGTGGAGACGTCGGTCGTGGTCGCGGCGGCCTCAGCGGCGGCAGCGGCCTCGGGGTCGACGTAGTTGGGGTCGCCCTGCGTCACGGCCGTGAGGTCGTAGCCGGCAAGCTCGGCGACGTGGCGGGCGACATGGCGGCCGAAGGTCACCGTGCGGCCGCAGGCGCAAGCCACGATGTACTCGGGGTAGTTGTTGCCGAACAGGCTGCCCGAGCAGTCGCCGGCGGCGTAGAGGCCCTCGATCACCTGGTCGTTGGTGTCGAGCACCTGCATCTCCTCGTTGATGCGCAGGCCGTCGACCGTGGTGAGGAAGCTGCCGCCGTACCAGCCGCCGAAGAAGGGCGGGTTGCGCAGCTCGGAGAGACGGTACGCCTCCTTGCCGAACTCGTCGTCCTCCTGGGCGTCGAACATCTCGTTGTAGTGGTCGCACGTGGCAAGGAACGTCTCCTTGGCGTCGCCCTCGAAGCCCAGCTTGTCGGCCAGCTCGTCGAGGGTGTCGGCCATAAGGATGGTGCCCTCCTCGATCTTGTCGGCGAAGAACTCCTCGAGGGAGATGTCGGGCTTGGCGGCAAGCTGCTGCTGGATCTGGCGCGAGCAGCCGATGGTGTTGAAGCGCTTGATGTCCTCGCGGGCATTGTTGTCAAACACCTGGCAGAAGACTCCGCCGGGCTTCTCAGCGGCCGTGTTGAGGTCGAAGTCGTAGGGCGTGGACTCGTTGCCGTAGCGGCGGCCGTCGCGGGCCACCTTGAGGAAAGGCTGCGAGCCGATGTTGTACTGCTTGCCCTCGCCGTTGAACGTGCCGGTGCCCTCGTCGGAGACGTAGCCGGCGTCCATGCCGGGCTTCACAAGGCCGCGGTTGAAGAGCATGGGCGCGGGGTCCTCGTCCTTCTGGGCGCCGATCCACATGGCGGCCTTGATCCCGTCGCCCGTGTCGTTGGTGTTGTAGTACGACAGCGTGACGACGCGGTCGATGATGGGGGCGAGCGCCTTGCACATCGCAGGGTTGGCCGGATAGCCGCCGGTGGTCAGCAGCACGCCATAGCTGGCGTTGATGCGCACATAGCCGTCGGCGGTCTGGAAGATGCCGCCGGTCACGCGGCCAGAGTCATCCTGCTCAAGCTTGACGAGCGTCGTCTCGTACGACACGCCGTAACCCAGGGAGTTGATGTAGCGCTCGAAAATCTCGTTGCGCACGAGACGGTTGCCCTCGGCGTCGTTGCCGGAGTAATAGTGCTCGGTGTAGGGGATGTAGTAGCAGGTGCCGCCCGTGGGGTCCTGGTTGTCGGTGTCGAGCGCGCAGGTCATGCCGGCCTCGGTGAGCAGCACGTCGAGCCAGTCGATCATGCTGGCGCTCTCGTCGATCCAAACCTTCCAAACACGCGGGTCGCACTTGCCCGAGGCATAGCGCACAAGCTCGTTGAGGAGCTTGCCCTTGTCGTCGGCCACACCGGCGGCGTCACAGTACTTGGAGTTGACGGCGCCGAGCCAGTGACGCGTCTGGCCCACGACGGAGCCCTTCTCGGCAATGATGAAGTCCATGCCGAGCTCGGCGGCGGAGGCGGCGGCGGACATGCCGCCGTTGCCGGCGCCCACGATGAGCAGCTCGCACTCGCGGGTATCGACGATGTCGGACTCGGCGATCTCGGGGGCGGTGCCCAACCAGTCCTCGGAGCTGCGCTCGGGGGCCTTCGCCTGGGCCTGCTGGGGAGCGGCGGCGAGGGTGATGCTGCCCGCTGCGGCGGCAACGGCAGACGCGGCGGCTGCGCCGGTGAGGAGGGTGCGACGGGTCATTTCCATGGGTGGTACTCCTTTGCTCGACACGTGCTTGGATTGCGTGGTGCGGCCGGTTCCGCACGCAACACTTGGACGACGAACCTTGCCTGGGGGTGGGCGGCCACGTCTTTGCCAGGTGTGCCCGCCCTGCTCCCGTTGAGCGGCTCGAACTATGCGCCCACAAGGCGCTTGCGTCCTCGCACCGGCAGGTCGAACTTGTCTACCAGGCATTTTGGTGCTTCTCAACCTAACGCCGGCACTTACTCATACCGTCCTCACCCTCGTGGGTCGATTTTGCACGACCTGGGGTTTTGTTGAAAACGCCTGTCAAGCGCTGCTACACTGAACACGACGGATTGACCGCGCATGAGGCGAGCGAGGGCATGGGTTTGGACAAGGCGACATCGGCTCCCGCCGCAGCGAGCCAGGCAAGTGGGAAAGACCGTGCGACTGAGGCGCGCCGAGCAGCCGAGACAGACGCGCGTCGCCTGAAAAGGACGCCGGCCGAGCAGGGGGCGTGGCTTGCCGCCGCCTGCGCGATAGGCCTGTACCAGCTTGGCATCACGCTGCTCAACACGGCGGTCTTCCCCCTCTTCAACGTGGTTTTCCTTGAGGCACGCGACTTGGGCTCGCTTTTCTCGGCAACGCTGTCGCTCGCGCTTTATGCGCTGGTGAGCGTGCGCCCGCAGCTCTGTCGGCCACGATTGTGGATGGCCGCCGCAGCCGCGCTTTACGTCATCGGCGTCCCCGCGATGCTTGTGGGCGTTTGGGCGGGCAGCCCCGTGCTCCTCACCCTGGGCGTGCTTATGCGCTCCGTTGCATCCACCTGGTTCGGCACGACGATTTGCCTGCAGCTCACAAACCTGGGTATGGAGCAGGGGGCGCGGCGCACCTTCGGCGCCCTGTGCGCGGGCTGGGCACTCAGCTATGCGCTGGAGCTCGCGACGGGGCTGCTCAGCCTAACTGGCCAACTTGCGGTGTTCTTTGTCTCCGCCCTCCTCGTCATGGCACTGTCCTTTCGGCCCTCGAGGGGGCTTGTGGAGCACATGGCGAAAAGCGCGCCGGCATCTGAGCTGCGCGTGACGAACCCGAGGTCGTTCCTACCCGTGGGCAGCGCCCTCTTTGTGACGATCGTGCTGCTCAAGGCATCGTTTGGCTTCGCCATGACGTTTGCGAGCGTGGACGCAGCGCCGCAGGCGACCGTGCTCGCCTGCGTGCCCGCCCTGCTTGTGGCCTGCGCCCTGCTCGCATGCAACCGCGTGGGGCTCGACTCCCTGTACAAGGCGGCCATGTTGAGCGTGCTTGCCGGGTTTTTGCTGGTCAACCCGCTCATCTCGTCCATGACGGGCGCGCCGGCGCTTGCCAACGTGATGCTGCGGGCCGGCGGCGACCTCACGCGCATGCTCGCCTTCATGCTTGTGGCGAGCCTCGGCGCCCGCAACCCGATGGCTGCCGCCGGGGTCTCGTTGTTCGTGGGCGGGGCAAACTCGCTGGGAAGCGTGGCCGGAGCGCAGCTCGGCATCCTCGCCAACGCCACGCTCGCACGCGATCCGGCGCTGTTCGCATTGCTGCTGGCCGGTGTGGTGTTCGCCTTCGTGGCCTACAACGTCCTCTCGCCCGACGTCTTCAACTTCGACAGGGCCGTGCGCGAGGTGGAGACCGTCAAACCCGTGCAGGAAGTTGAGCAGGCGGGGGCCACAGACTCGCTGGCAGAGGCAGTCTCCCGGGCCGTGAGCCGTTTCGGCCTCACGCCGCGCGAGGCCGAGGCGCTCGAGCTGCTCGCGCATGGGCGCAACACGGCCGCCATCCAAGAGCGCATGGTGGTGTCGCGCTCCACAGCCAAGACGCACGTGCGCAACGTGTACGCCAAGCTGGGCGTACACTCCCAGCAAGACCTGATCGACCTGGTAGAAGGGATGAAATAACGCATGAGAAATGCCGCAAACGTTGAGGCGTGGCTTGACGGTGCCCCTACTGAGGTGCGCGAGACGACCAATCGGCTTATGGGCGAGGTCGCAGCCATGCGGGCCGGGCAGGTCATCTATCCGGCACAGGACGACGTGCTCAACGCGCTTGCCTACACAGCGTCCGACAAGGTGCGCGCAGTCATCCTGGGGCAGGACCCCTACCACGAGCCCGGCCAGGCCATGGGGCTTTCTTTCTCGGTGCCGTGCGGGCAGAAGCTGCCGCCGAGCCTGCGCAACATATACAAGGAGATGGCCGCCGACCTGGGCTGCGAGGCATCGACGTCGGGAGACCTCACAAGCTGGGCCGAGCAGGGGGTGCTGCTGCTCAACACGACGCTTACCGTGGTGGAGCACGCAGCGAACTCCCACAGCAAACTCGGCTGGCAGGTACTGACGAACTACCTGATACGGCGCTGCTTCGAGCTGCCCCAACCCATCGTGTTCCTCGCCTGGGGGCGCTTCGCGGTGGGATTGGTGGAAAATGCGCGCAAGGCGGCTGAGGGCAGCACAGGGAGTGCTGCGCCGGGTGCCGCACTTGCAAACAAGCGCGTCATCGCCTCGACGCACCCCTCGCCTTTGTCTGCCAGCAGGTCGAGCGCAGGGCTGCCCGCCTTCTTGGGCTCGCGGCCGTTCTCGCAGGCAAACGCATATCTCGCAGAGATGGGCACCGCGCCCATCGACTGGGCGAGCGCGGGCCGGAGCTAGCGCTTGAGCTGGGCGGGCACGATGCAGTCGTAGCGCACGGCCTTGCCCTCAAGCGCATGGCTCGGCTTGATGCCGGCCAGATGTGACGCCTTCGGTGGACGCTTCACCACGATTTTGCGAGGATGCACGGCAAGCGCCGCCTCCATGAGCTCGCCCTCGTTGGCACAAGGGCACTCAAGATGGTGCAGGAGCTGGAACTTCTTCTTGACCGCCGCCGATTTCTGCCGCGCGGGAAACATGGGGTCGAGATACACGACGTCTGGGCAGGGCTCGTCATCGCCTGCGGTAATACGATGCAGCAGGGCGATGCTGTCGTCCTTTGCAAGACGCATGCGGGCCACAATGGGGGCAAGGCGCTCGTCCTCTCCGCTGCGGCTCAGGGCATCTTCGAGCAGGGCCGCGATGACCGGGTTGCACTCGCAGAGCGTGACCTCGAAGCCCGCCGCCGCAAGCAAAAAGGAGTCTTCCCCCAAGCCCGCCGTGGCGTCGAACACGCGAGGTGCAGCCGCGCCCTTGATGTGTGCGGCCTTGACGAGCAGCTCCCCCGAAAGGCGGTCGGAACGCACGCGAGGCAGCAGGGAGGCAAAATCGGGGCACAGCTCCATGCCGTCGCCCGCAAGAACGAGCCCGCGCTCGTCGCGACGCAACTCCAGGCCGGCAGCCTGCGCCATCTCTTCCGCAAGGGTCATATAATCTCGCCTCTCTGTCGTGTGGGCAGGGAACGCGCCCCTGCCCACGATGCAGCATGAAACCCGCTCCATACACGGGCCTCTCTTCCGGGGTCCCGCTCACCCGTCGCACAATCGCATGGGGTCAGTGTAATCCACCGGGCCCGCAGCGAATAAGACGCGCCTCGATTCACCTGAAGTCACCCATGGCGCATGACCATGCGGCGGGCTGGAGGAACACCCGCGTGGACGAGGGTACGTCTCTTGGTTGCGCTCCTTTTCGCGCCGTTCAACAAAACAGGCCTGCCGGATATGCTCCGACAGGCCTGCAATCAGGTTATGCCAGCCAGGCAGCGGTTAGCGTTGCCTGAACTTGCGGCGGACGAGAACCAGCGAGCCAAGACCCGCTGCGACGCTTGCTGCGCCGCCAAGCGCCACACCGGCAAGCGCACCTGCATCAGGCATCTCATCGGCAGTCTTGGGCACCGCGCTCGGGGTTTCGGGCGCGGTCGGGCTCGAAGGCGTGGGCGCCGGGGTCGGTTCGGGCGTGGGCGCCGGGGTCGGTTCGGGCGTGGGCTCCGGGTCCGGGTCGGGCGTGGGTGTCGGCGCAGGCTCCGGGTCGGGCGTCGGCTCTGGATCGGGGTCAGGTGTTGGTGTTGGCTCGGGGTCGGGCACGGGCTCCGTGTAGGTGTTCACGAACGCCAGGCTGTCGCCAGACACGCTCGCCACAAGATGGCCGGCACCGTCGTCCGTCACCGTGACCGTGACGGCGCGCTCGGCGGAGGCATCGTAGGTCACGTTCGTCTGACCGTCGTCAACCTCGCGCACGGTGTAGGTATACTCGCCCGCCTTGTCAAACGTCAGCTCGCTAAACGTCACTGTGCCGTCTGCGGCGTTTGCGACGCGCTCGATAACCTTGCCGCCCGCATCGACCAGCTCAAACGAGAACTGGCCAGCCTCAAGCTGCGCGCCGCTCAACGACTTGGACGCAACGATGGACACGGCAGCCGGCTCAGGCACGTAGGAATTCTCAAACGCGAGGCTCGAGCCCTCCTCAACCGTCCAGGTCACGACAAGGGCCGCATGGGCAAAGTCGTCCGCGACCGTGGCCATGACACGCGCGACATGGACGTCGTAGCCCACGCCGCCCAGGGCGGCCTCGTTGTTCTCCACGATCTCGTAGAGGTAAACACCCGAGCGCTCAAACGTCACAGGGTCAAACGTCACGGCGCCGTCTGCCATGCTTATGCCGTGGGCAACAAGCTCGCCACGCTGGCCGTCGTCGTCAACCGCATACATGTCGAACGCGAACTCCCCGTCGGCCATGGCGCGACCTGTGAGTGTCTTCGTCACCGAGAGCTGGTCGGTCACGGAAGAAGTCACCGGCGTGGGCGTGTAGGAGTTCACGAACGCGAAGAGGGCAGCTGTGCCGGGGTCGGTGCGCAGGGAGAACGTTCCGTCCTCGGCACGCGTCACCGTAACCATAAAGTACTTGGCCTCGGCGTCGGCGCTCACGCCGGGAACGTCCGTGGGGTTCTCCGTCACGCAATAGGTGAACGTGCGGCTGCCCGCCTCGGTGAGGCCGGTGTTGGCCTCATCAAAGTACAGGCGGCCGAAGCTCACAGTACCGGAGGCGTCATTGGAGGCGACCGACGTCTCAGGCAGCGGGCCTCCGTCCACGGCAGACAGGTTGAACGAGAACTCGCCCGCGCTCAGGGGCGCACCGCCGGTCATGGCCTTGCTGCCCGTCACGGTGAGGATGGCCGAGTCATAGCTGTTCTCAAAGTTCATGCCACCCTCGGGATAGGCCACCTCGGCCGTGAGCGCGCCCTTGAGG
>CAKUKJ010000031.1 GCA_934662525.1 uncultured Coriobacteriales bacterium
TGTTGCTGTCGAGCGCTTTGGCTTGCTCAAAGGTTCATGGCTGTCGCTGAAGAGGATTCTCAGATGCAATCCGTTTCATGCCGGCGGCTATGACCCTGTGCCGCAAACCTTCTCCTTCTTGAGGAGAAACGGGAATACAAATCATTAAGCCGACCTATGAGGTAATGGAACGTCGACGTTTTCGACGACATTAGAGTTTTTGACACGGAGGACACATGTGGGATTGGTTGATCTCCCTGCTCTTTGGCTGCATCCAGGGTCTTGAAGGATTCCTGGGTGACTGGGGTCTCGCCATCATTATCTTTACCGTCATCATTCGTCTTCTCTTGCTGCCGCTTACATTTAAACAGCAGAAGTCGATGGCTGACATGCAGATGGTGACGCCGCTGCTGCAGGAGATGCAGACGAAATATGCAGACGACCCCCAGCGCCTCAATCAAGAGATGACGAAGTTCTACGCCGAGCATAAGTTCAACCCGCTCGCGGGCTGTCTGCCCATGTTGGTCCAGATGCCTATCTTCTTCGCCCTCTTCTCTGTCCTGCGCGACTATGTGCCTGCTGAGGCATGCTTCTATGGCATTCTCCCCTCGTTGGCCTCCAATGCCGGTGGCATCCTGGGTACTGCCGGCTTTGTGGCCGCGATCCCTTACATCATCTTCGTTCTGCTCTTCGGTGTTCTGACCTTCTTGCCCATGTACCTTCAGCAGAACTCAAACTCGATGACCAAGGGCATGGGCGCCTTCATGACCATCATGATGCTCTTTGTGGGCTGGTCGTCGCCTGCGGGCGTTGTCCTCTATTGGGTTGTCTCCAGCGCATGGGGTGTCATCCAGCAACAGCTCATCTTTAAGAAGAAGAGGGAACAGGCCGAGGAGGAGCGCAAGGCCGTTGAGGCCTCCCAGCCCCCCAAGCCTGTTGAGGTGGATGTGGTGCGCCGTACCCGCAAGCCTCGCCAACATAAGAAGCGCTAGTATGTTTGAGAATCGCTGTGGCTGCGTTCCGCAAAACTTCACGTAGACACAGTACATTGCCGATGCGCACCGCACGAATCGACTTCGAGTGCTTTGTCACAGCGATTCTCATTCTAGAGTGTGTGGAGAAGATTGCCTCATAGATTGTTTCACGTGAAACATCCTATCCGTTGACGCTTAGGCGTCTTTATAAGAGAGCGATGTTGATTATGGCTGAGTTCGAGGAAGAAACGTTCGAGGAAGAGATCGAGTCTGAGGAAGCCCTTGAGGTTGAGGCGGAAGCCGATGCCCAACAGGATCAAGTTTCGACGATTCCCGAGGAGTTCGTCGAGGTCGCCCGCAAGTATAAGGCTCATGAAAGCCTGTCCGATGAAGACCTCGACCTCATTGCCGATACGGCCATCGAGGTGTTGCGCACGCTGCTTGGGTTCTTTGGGGCCGATGGTGCCACCATCGACGAGTACGATGGCAGTGACGGCGAGCTTATCTTTGACGTAAGCAATGCCGACCTTGCTTTGCTTATCGGCCGTCATGGCAAGACGCTTGAGTCGCTGCAGTATATGTTCAGTGCCATCGTGCATAGCAAGCTGGGCTTCAAGTTCCCTGTTGTTGTTGACATTGAGAGCTACAAAACCCGCCGTCGCGCCAAGCTTGAGTCGATTGCCAAGTCGAGCGCCGCACGCGCCGTGCAGCGGGGTCAGGAAGTTCGCCTGCATCCGATGAAGTCCTATGAGCGCAAGATTGTGCATTTGACTCTTCGTGGCAACCCGGATGTCATTACGCACTCCGAGGGCCAGGAACCAAACCGCTGCGTCGTTATCGTGCCTGCCTCAAAGAAGCAGGGTAGATAGCATTCTCACCGGCTGGTGGCAAAGAATATGAGATGAGAGGGAGACGCAAGTCTCCCTCTTTTTTTGCCGAAAACCAACGGTACGTGGTTTTTGGTCAAAAAGTATCGAACGTATAAGTACAATACTTGGCGACATCAAGATACAGTGGGCGATGCAACAGGTTGTTGTTCACTGAAGGGTACATTCATCTATCCTTCGGTATAGTTTAACCAGCGAAGTCTGGGGTTTCAACCGACCTGCCGTATTGTCCTTAGAGGGAGGGTGTAATAAAAGATGGACACGCCTGAATCGCTTAGGCCAAAAAAACATATCGCTGACATCCCCGAGAACCTCGACGCTCAAGCAAGCAAGTTGAGGGGACTCGTGCATGATTTGGGACTTGAGATCGACGAGCCTATGAGCCGCACGCTTGTGGATTATCTCGTGCTCATGCTTAGGCAGAACGAGACCATGAACCTCACTGCCATCAGGGAATGGGACAAGGCATTGCTGCTCCATCTTGCTGACTCACTTGTCCCATTGCCTGAATTCAGGAGCGTTATGGCAAAGAACCCAGGCAAGCCATTCTTGGATATGGGATCGGGCGCAGGTCTGCCTGGTATACCTTTCGGCATTACAAACCCTGGCATACATGGTGTCCTCTGTGATTCTGTGAAGAAGAAGATGACTGCCGTAGACGGGTTCATCTCGGCTCTAGGGCTAGATGGACAGCTGACCACGACATCCATGCGTTTGGAAGAGCTCGGCGCACGGCATCGCGGCGAGTTTGGGTGTGTGACTGCACGAGCCTTGGCAAGCCTTCCTGTGCTTGTGGAGTATGCGACTCCTCTGCTTGTCCAAGGAGGCTCTTTCATTGCCATTAAAGGCAAGCCAGAAGAGGAAGAGCTCAAGGCAGGGTCCAGGGCAGCGCAGCTCTGCGGCTTGACGGTGCAGTCGATGCGGACAATAGCCTTGCCGGCAGATGCGGGTGAACGCACCATTATCGTGTATGAAAAAGTGGCAGGAACTACACTTCGTCTGCCCCGCCAGGTTGGAGAAGCCGCGAAGCATCCGCTTGCGTAACTGGGAGTCAATCCTTGGATTTGTTGCGACGATGACCGAAACGTTCGTTTGTTGCAACACACTTTGAAGCGAAGAATCTGGGCTTTGGTATAAGATGTTTCACGTGAAACAGCTGCACGATAGTGAACGGAGCACTTGTGGTCTATACAAAGACAAAGCGAAAGATGCCCGATAAAGCCCCTAAGGTCATTGCAATCATGAATCAGAAGGGCGGTGTGGGTAAATCAACGACGGCGGTCAATCTTTCAGCGGCACTCGGTGAGAAGAATTACAAGGTCCTCGTCGTTGACTTCGACCCGCAGGGCAATACGACGAGCGGTCTTGGTGTGGATAAGAATGCCGTTAAGCAAAGCGTGTACGACGCAATTCTCAACGACGTTCCTATGAGTGAGACGGTTGAAAAGAGCACAAGTCATAACGTGTTTGTTGTGCCGGCGACCATTCAGCTTGCCGGTGCCGAGGTTGAGCTTGTTCAGGCAGACGAACGCGAGACACGCCTCAAGAAAGCAATCGACGAGGTAAAAGACGAGTTCGACTACATCTTTATCGATTGCCCTCCTTCACTTGGAGTGTTGACCATCAATGCACTCACCGCCTGCACGAGCATTCTGGTGCCCATCCAGTGTGAGTTCTACGCGCTCGAAGGTGTCACAAAGCTTATGGAGTCCATCAAGATGATGAAGTCCACGCTTAACCCGGAGCTTGAGATTTTCGGCATCGTGCTGACGATGTATGACAAGCGAACCTCTCTCTCAAAGCAGGTTGCCGACGAAGTGCGCAACTATTTTGAGAAGAAGGTTTTCAAGACTGTCATCCCCCGCAATGTCAGGCTCAGTGAGGCGCCAAGCTACGGTGAATCCATTTTTGAGTATGACAAGCTGAGCAAAGGAGCTCAGGCATATCGTGACCTTGCAAAAGAGGTGATTCGCCGTGGCTAAGAAGGGCGGACTTGGTATTGGTTTGGGGGCGCTCGTCTCCCAGAGTGCCAAGGAATCGGGTTTAGATGAGCTTGTTGAGAAAGATGCGTCTGTAAAGGAAGTCAGCATCGCCGAGGTACATCGCAACCCCAATCAGCCTCGCACGAAGTTTGACCAAGACGACCTTGATGAGCTGAGTGCCTCCATCAAGGAGGTGGGCATCATCCAACCCATCGTCGTGCGCAAGGATGACAACGGGTATGAGATTATCGCGGGCGAGAGACGCTATCAAGCAGCATGCGCAGCTGGGTTGAAGAACGTGCCTGTCGTAGTGCGCGAAGAGACCGACGATGTCACGAGCCTCCAGCTGGCTCTTATCGAGAACATCCAGCGTGCCGACCTTAACGTCATTGAAGAGGCGCGTGCATATCGCGACTTGATTGAGCGAAGCGAGATGACGCAGGAAGAGCTGGCCAAGAGCGTCTCGAAATCACGATCGGCGATTGCCAACGCCCTGAGGTTGCTCGAACTGCCTGATGAGGTGCAGGACATGGTGTATGCCGGCCAGCTTTCTGCCGGACATGCCCGCGCCATCCTCATGGCAAAAGGTGACGAGGCACGTATTGCTCTGGCGCACCGTGTAGTCAATGAGAAAATGACGGTACGCATTGTTGAGGCTATTGCACCGACATTTACCGGTGAAGAGAAGCCGGTACGGCAGAAGGTTCAAATCCCAGCCTCATACAAGAAAGCGGCTAAAACCCTTAAAGAAGGCCTGGGTACCCCGGTGCGTATCAAGGAGTCAAAAGGCAAGTACCGTATTGAGATTGATTTTGAGAATGAAGAGCACCTACAGCAACTCATGGCCATGATTCAAGGATAGGGGTGGAGGAAATGAAGAGGCTTCTCAAGCTTATCGGTATCGTTGGTTTTGCGGCCGGCGCTGCTGCTCTCACCACGGTTGTTATGACTGACGCGGAGGTGCGCGCCAAGGTGGCCGATGCTGCGGCAAAGGTGAAGAAGGCCGGCAGAGAGATTGCCGACACGGTTGCAGCCGGGGTAGAACAGGCGCGCAAAGAGGGAGACATGTCGCCTGCCGAGAAGAATCAGGCCTGGGTCGACGAGCAATGGGAGGCTATCGGGATTTAGGGCAATTCCCGTTTGTGACATACGGTCACCAAAAGGAGTGGTGAACGTCAAGTAGGGACAAGTAAAAGAAACCCGCCGCCCCAGATGTTTGGAACGGCGGGTTTCTTGGTATCTACCAGGTTATTTAACTAAACGACCCTGCCTTATGCCTTCTGCTTGAGCTGGCCGCAGGCCGCATCGATGTCGGTGCCGCGGCTCTCACGGATGGTGGTCTCCACGCCGGCGGCGGAGAGGGTCTTTGCGAAGAGCGCGACGCGCTCCCTCTCGGAGGGCTGGAAGGGAGAACCCGCCACCTCGTTGAGCGTGATGAGGTTGACATGGCACAGGGTGCGGCGGCAGAAGGCGACAAGGGCCTTGAGCTGGGCATCTGTGTCGTTGATGCCGGCCATCATGGCATACTCGTAGGTGGGGCGTCGGCCCGTCGCCTCGGCGTAGGAGGCCACCGAGTCGCGCAAGCGCTCGAGGTCGTACTGGCGCACGCCGGGCATGAGCTCGTCGCGCGTGTCCTGCACGGCGGAGTGCAGCGAGATGGCGAGCGTGAACTGCTCGGGCTCGCTTGCAAAGCGGCGAATCTGGGGAAGGATGCCGGCCGTGGACACGGTGATGTGACGGGCCCCGATATCGAAGCAGTCCTTGGAGTTGAGGATACGCATGGCCTCGAGCACGGCGTCGTAGTTGAGGAACGGCTCGCCCTGGCCCATGAGCACGACGCTGCTCACGCGCTGGCCGAAGTCGTTGGCCACGACGCGCACCTGGTCGACGATCTCGCCGGGGCCGAGGTTGCGCGTGTAACCGTTGCGGCCCGTGGCGCAGAACGTGCAGCGCATGGGGCAGCCTGCCTGGGTAGACACGCAGACGCACAGCTTGTTCTTGCCGGGCATGCCGACGGTCTCCACGAGGGTGCCGTCGCCCATGCGCACAAGGTACTTGCGCGTGCCGTCTTTGGAAGACTGGCGCTTGGTGACGGTCACGGGAAGCAGCGGGAGCTTCTGCGCAAGTTGGGCGCGCATGTCTTTGGAGATGTTCGTCATCTCGTCGTATGTGGCGACTCCCTTGCCATAGAGCCACTGGATGACCTGCTTGGACCTGAAGGCGGGAGCCCCCAGCTCGGTCTTGAGGAAGTCGGCGATCTCGGCCCTGGAAAGGGCCTTGATGCCAATGCTTTCGACGGTTGCGCGTTCCATGTGGTTATACCACCTCTCCTTTTAGAGAAACCCATTCCCTCGTAGAGTATCATGTGTAAAGTTGGTATCGAACAATCCGACAAACTTGCCACCTTGAGGGATGAGCGATGCAGGGTACGAGATTCAAAACAGAGGACGAGCCCAAGCCTGCTCAGTCGCGTCGATCGTCGGGCGCGCACTTTGCCAAGCCGGCGTCGCATCCTGGGGAGACACCTCAAACGGGGCCCGCACCTGCCCCGGCGTCCGTGCGATCCATTCGCCTGCCTCAGCCGGTAGCCCAGACAAACAGGAGCATGGTGACAGGGGAGTTCGCAAAAGTGCCCGCGCCGAGCAGGCAGCCGTCGCCTGCTCAGCCGAGAAGCCAGGCGCCGCAGCAGCATGTGCAGCGGGCGCGGAAGGTCTCCCCTCTCAACTCGGCGGTCTTGCCTCGCATCGACCAGACGGAGACGGATGAGTCCGTGCGCCTGCGCCGTGCGGTCATCACAGGAGCATCGGGCTCGATGACGAAGATTCCATCGGGTGCGCCCGCTCATAAAGTGTCTGGAACAAACAGGGGATACTCTCGATACAGCAACGGCTACTCCGAGAAGCCCGAGTCTCGCCAGCTGACGGATTACGTCGCCGCTTTCCAGACGGAGCCGACGCAAGGGGCGCCCGCGTACTCATGGCTTGCGTTTGCGGTGTACGGGGCGTTCTCCGTCGTGGCATGCGTCGCGTGGGCCGTCGTTGCGATGATGGCCGGCGAGGCCCCTTTGGCCGGCACAAGCCCGATGATGTTCGCCGGATTGGTTATCCTTGCATGTATCATCGCAGCGGCGCTGGTATGTGCGGTGGGAACGTCCGTGGTCACCTTGCGTTCGGGGCGCTTTGAGACCAGCGACGTGTGGGCCTCGGCGGTGGGAAAGTCTGCCCTCGTGCTCTTGGGCAGCCTTATGGTTTGGATCGTGTGCGCAGCCATTGTGAGCTAAGGGCTGCACGAGGAAGAAAGAAGAGAAAGCATGCCGTTTTCTCATGACATGAAGGTCGCCGTCGTCTACGGAGGGTCGAGCGACGAGCGCGAGGTGAGCCTTGCGAGCGGCCGCAATGCCGCCGAGGCGCTGACGAAGGCCGGGCTTGCGGTCGAGCTGGTGGACGCCCAGGACACCCGCGCAGCCATCAGGCGCCTGGCCGACGGCGGTTTCGACGTCGTCTTCATAGCGCTTCACGGCAAGGGCGGCGAGGACGGAACCATCCAGGGAGCCCTTGAGATGCTTCAAATCCCTTATACGGGATCTGGGGTGGCTGCCAGTGCCATCGCAATGGACAAGTCGCGTTCTAAGGCATTGTATGGCCTTGCGGGCCTCTTCATGGCTCGCTCGGTGACCCTTTCGACGCCCGGGGAGCTTTCGGTGGAGGAGGTTCGTGCGGCGGTGGGTGACAAGTGCGTCGTCAAGCCGTGCGGCGACGGGTCGAGCGTGGGCATGAGCATCGTCCACGATATGGCCGAGCTCCCCCATGCGCTGGAGGTTGCCTTTGCCTGCGGGCAGGCCGTCATGGTGGAGGAGTATGTGGGAGGCACGGAGGTCACGGCGGCCGTCCTGGGCAACGCCGACCCCGAGCCGTTGCCGGTGATAGAGATCGTCCCTCATGCGGAGTTCTATGACTACGAGGTCAAATACAGTGCCAACGGGGCCGACCACATCATTCCCGCCCGCCTGGACCCCGACGTGTATGCGCGCGTGCAAGACTGCGCCGTGCGCGCCCACAAAGCCCTGGGGTGCCGGGGTGTGAGCCGTTCCGACTTCATTGTGCGGGAAGACGGCACGCCTGTCATTCTGGAGACCAACACCATCCCCGGCATGACGGCGACATCCCTGCTCCCCGACGCCGCCTCGAAGGCCGGCATGGATTTCAGCGAGGTGTGCGTCAAGCTGCTTGAGCTTGCCATGGAGGGCCGCTGAGAGACGACGCACTTCCGCCTGCTCCCCTTGCATCACGCAGCTCGCGTGTTTCATGTGAAACACCGTGCATGAAAAACGCCCGCAACCCGGTGATTCCGGGTTGCGGGCGTTTCTTTGCCGGGCCTGTGCGCTGGCTGGGCATCTTCCGACGCCGCGTGACCGCACGCCTGTGTTATCGGGCGACGCTCTTTGCCGCCGCGACGATGGTCGCGCAGGCGTCGGTGTTGAATCGGTCCTGCTCCTCTCGCTCCCCCGAGGCGATTGCCAGCGCAAGCTTGTCGCCGCGCGTGAGCTTCTTCCCCTCGGCTTGCTTGGCGCGGTAGGTTTCCACAAGCTTGCCCATCTTGCCGCCAGGCTGGCAGTCCTTGTAGGAAAGGCCGCCGGGAAGAGCCTGGTAAAGGAAGGACTCCACGGGCAGGTCGCCGCAGTTGCGCATCTTGATCTGCTTCTCAAGGTCGGGGTTGAGCGATGCGATGCCCACGGAGAACACGATGAGGTTTTGCTCGCCGAAGTAAGAGCAACCCTCGATGATGCCGGAGATGCCCTCGATGCGGTTGTGATGCAGGGGGCCGCCATAGATGATGGTGGGATAGGTCGAGACGTTGAAGAGGTTGGCCTTTTGGATGGGCTTGATGGCGTAGTTGAGCGTCTCGGACAGGTACTCGGCATAGCGTTTGGTGTAACCGGTGAACGAGTTGTACAAGACGATGCCGTCTTTGGCCATGCATGACTCCTTAAGAGAGATTCGAGCACAACGGAAAACGTATGCGCTAGTTGTACCTCAAACGAGCTGGATTATGCCCCAAAGGCGCAGCGGCACACAAAGAAGAGAACGATCACGACGATGAGGATGCAGGCGACGACGCACCCTGCGATGACGCCCTTCTTGCCCGACACGATGCCCATGATGAGGCTGTCGGCGCCCGAGCGCTTCCGCTTGAAGATGACGCACCCGGAGTTGCGCTTCGTGTTGATGGGATAGGGATGCTGGTCGGGGCTCTCCCAGTCGCCGGTCGCAAGGACCTGGTCCCAGCCCTGCCCCGTGAGGCTGACGACGGGCCGCTTGCCCTGTGCGAGGCGCTCGGAGGTCTTCTTGGTGAAGGCGTCGAGGTTTGCGCGCTCCGTCACCTGCGAGGCCTTGACGTTGTAGAACTGGTAGACGATCTCGGCGTGATAGAGCTTGTCGGCGTTGTCGTACCATACGAGCGACAGCCAGCAGGCGCCCTCGTTGCCGTTTGCCAGCGACTCGCGGATGGCGAGCTTGTTTTTGGGGTTGGCCATGCCGATGCGGTCGCCCGAGGGCGTGGACACCGTGAACTTGCCCGAATCGGGCTGCCAAGCGAGTTTGAGCGGCATGCCGATGACGCAGGCGCTTGAGGCCAGAAGCTTGCTCGCCTCCTCGGTTATGTCATCGACGACGAGGTAGTCAGAAAAATAAACGTCAACTTTTCCCATGCATCCCCCTTTTGATAGAGTGTGAAAAGGATACCATCACGCCTTGTGCATGTGGACGAACATCGGTGAGGAGCGACAACACTTTGAGCGAGACTATTCCTGAGGAGCTTGCCTCCATCATCATGCCAGGCTGCGACGAAGACGTCGCGGCGCGCTATGCCACATTGGCCCAAAGAGCTAGGATAGCGCAGTTTGGCCTGCTTGACGAGGACGTCGTTGTGCTCGACACCGAGACGACGGGGCTGGACTTCAAAGACTGCGAGCTTATCGAGGTCGCGGCGGCACGTCTGCGCGGAAACGACATCGTCGATACGTTTGACATGTTTGTGAAGCCCGAGAAGCCCATCCCCCCTGAGGTCGTGCAGATCACGGGCATCACAAACGAGCAGGTGGCGGACGCCCCGTGCGCGATGGAGGTGTGCGAGAAGCTTGTCGAGTTCGCCAAAGACGCCCCCATCGTCGCGCACAATTCGGCCTTCGACCGCCATTTCATGGAGAAGGGCCACGGCGGCCAGAGCGTGGGCGGGCCTTGGGTGGACTCGCTTGAGCTCTCGCGCATCGTGCTCCCGTGCCTGTCCTCGCACAAGCTGCACGACCTGTCGCGCGCCTTTGGGCTGCATGCCTCCACGCACCGCGCCATCGACGACGTCATCGCCACGTGCGGCCTGTGGCGCATTCTGCTCGTGGCCGCCTCGGATCTGCCTGCGGGCCTTGTGAACAAGCTCGCCCAGATGTACTCCGACGTCGCCTGGGGATACCGCCCGATATTCGCCCAGATGGCCGCCATGTCGCCCGACGAGCCGTTCTCCCTGGTGGATGCGCGCTCGCAGCGCTGCTCGCACATGCAAGTGAGCGTGCGCGAGGACGCCCGCGAGCTCGACGAGCAGTGCGGCCTCACCTACCCGGGAGACGCGGCCGTCAAGGCGGCGTTCGAGCCCGATGGCGTCGTGGGCAAGATGTATGCGGGATACGAGCCGAGGGGCGAGCAGGTGCAGATGGCGCTCGAGGTGACGCGCGCCTTCCGCGAGAACAGGCCTGCGGCGCTCGAGGCGGGGACGGGCGTGGGAAAATCCATCGCCTACCTGCTTCCCTCGGCCCTGCTGGCGAAAGCCAACGGCATCACCGTGGGCGTGGCCACAAAGTCGAACACCCTGGCCGACCAGCTCATCAACCGAGAGCTGCCCCTGCTCAACAAGGCCCTGGGGGCCGACCTCACCTACACGGCGCTCAAGGGCTACGACAACTACCCATGCCTGCGCAAGGTCGCGCAGCTCGTGCGGCGCGGGAGCACGTCGGCCTCGGCGGCCGTGCCGAGCGTCTCTGAGCAGGCAGGAGTGCTGGAGGACGAGGCGGAAGAGGCCCGCACGGGCCGCAAGCTGCCCGAGCCCTCCGAGGAGCTGCTCGACGCGATCGCCGCAACGCTTGGATTTGCCGTTCAGTCCGCCGTGGGCGACGTGACGTCGCTGGGTGTGCGATGGGGCAAGATCCAGCGCAGCGACCTCACCAGTACCTCCTCGGAGTGCCAGAAGCGCCGTTGCCCGTTCTTTCCCAACAAGTGCTTCCTGCACCTCGCGCGCAAGCGCGCGCAGGGCTCCGACATCGTGGTGACCAACCACTCCCTGCTGTTTCGCCAGGTGGGCAGCGACATCGAGGTGCTGCCGCCCGCGCGCTTCTGGGTGGTTGACGAGGCCCACTCGGCCGAGGGCGAGGCGCGCAGGCAGTGGGCGCAGCGCGTGAACTCCCGCGAGGTGCAGGCGGCGTTCGACCTCATGGGAGGCTCCTCGAGCGGCGCTTTGGGCATGCTGGCCCGTTCGGCGCGCAGCCGGGCCGCGTCTACCCTGCTCATGGGCCTCGTGAGCAAGACGGCAAGCGAGATGGCGCGCACGTTCATCGCCTCGGGCCTTTTCTTCGCCGACCTCAAGACGTTTTGCAAAAAGGTGTCTCCCAAGAAGGCCTACGACACGCAGAACGTCTGGATTGACGCACAGATGCGCGCAAACGAGCATTGGGCAGCCGTTGCGGAGTCGGGCGCGTCGTTCGCCGAGATTCTGGGCCATGCCCTTGAGTGCGCCCGCGACATCCAACAGGCGATGTCGGACGCCTCCAACCCCGACGCCGACCTGCAAGACCGCCTGAACGAGCTCATGGCGGCCGCCGGTGACCTGGACTGCATCCACAAGGCGCTCCTTCTCATCCTCGACGGAGCGGACGAGCGCTACGTGTACTCGGCCTCGTTTACGCAGCGAACGGGTTTTGAGGCCTACGAGCTCGTTGCCGAGTCGATGGACGTGGGCGCCCAGCTTGCAAGCTCGTGGTATCCCGACATGAAGTCGGTCGTGTACTCGTCGGCCACGGTGGCCGTGGGGGACAAGTTCGACCACTTCGCCCATGAGGTGGGCCTCGACAGGGTGCGCGGCGGATATGCGAGCCTCAAGCTGGCGTCGAGCTACGATTTCGAGCACAACATGGGCATCGCCGTCGTGCGCGACCTGCCCGACCCCACCAAGCAGAAAGAGGCCTTCACCGCGGAGCTGCCCCGCCTGCTCGTGGACATCCACCTTGCCATGGGAGGCAGCGTGCTCACGCTGTTCACGAGCCGCGCCGAGATGGACAAAATGTTCGAGATCGTGGCCCCCCAGCTTGCCCAGCACGGCCTTGAGCTGGCCTGTCAGTCGCGCAAGAGCAACGTGAGGCGCATCTCGGAGCATTTCGTGGCCGAGAAGTCGAGCTCGCTGTTTGCGCTCAAGTCGTTTTGGGAGGGGTTTGACGCACAAGGCGACACGCTGCGCTGCGTCGTCATCCCGCGCCTTCCGTTCACGCCTCCCACCGAGCCCATCTCGCTAGAGCGCAAGCTGCGCGAGGGCAAGGACGCCTGGCGCAACCACGACTTGCCCGAGAGCGTGCTGACCTTCAAGCAGGCGGCCGGCAGGCTCATCCGCTCGGCGACCGACAAGGGCGTGCTCGTGCTTGCCGACCCGCGCCTGAGCGGCATGTGGTATGGGCGCGTGTTCATGGCGTCGCTGCCCAAGAAGGGGGCCGAGATGCTCGATGCCTCCGAGGTGGGAGACTACCTGCGGAAATGGCGAGAGGAGCACGAGTAGGCGAGCAGGCGCCGCACACGTCTTTGCAGGTCGGCGTTGCATGCCTGATG
>CAKUKJ010000032.1 GCA_934662525.1 uncultured Coriobacteriales bacterium
CTCCATAAGGAGGCGCAAGGCTATGGCGGGGTCGTCCATGCGGCCGGCCGCGTTCATGCGCGGGATGAGAGAGAACGCCAGGTCGTCGGCGGACATCTGCGACAGGTCGCGGCGCGCCTGGACGGCCAGGGCGGCCAGCCCGGGGTTTTGCACTGCGCGCATCCGCTTGACGCCGTCGGCCACGAGCGAGCGGTTCTCGCCGGTCAGCAACATCATGTCGCTCACGGTGCCCAACGTGGCGATGTCGGTATAGCTGCGCCAAAGTTCGGGCCGGCCCAGATGGCTGCCAAGGACGTCGATGACCTTGAGCGCCACGCCCACGCCCGCAAGTTCCCGGCTCGGGCAGGCGAGGTCCATCTTCGGGTCGCATACGGGAACGCCTTGCGGCACAAGGTCGCCGGGCTCGTGGTGGTCGGTCACGGCGACGTCGATGCCCTGCGCCAGAAGCTCGGCCACCTCATGGGCCGCTGCGATGCCTGTGTCCACCGTCACAATGAGGTCGGGCGTGCATGTCTCAAGCAGGCGTTCGACGGCAACCTGAGACAGGCCGTATCCCTCGCCGAAGCGCTTGGGGATGAACGGCGTCACATGGCCGCCCAGGTCGCGCAGGCCGCTCGTCATAAGGCATGTGGCCGAAATGCCGTCGACGTCGAAGTCGCCGAAGACCGCGATCTGCTCGCCGGCCTCGATGGCGCGCTGCAGGCGCGCCACGACGTCGTCGAGGCCGGGGATAAGGTGCGGGTCGGCCCAGTCCCTCTCAAGGGAGGGCGTCAGGAAGTCCCTGGCCTGCTCGGCGGATACGATGCCCCTGCCGGCCATGATACGCGCGGCAAGCGGGGATACCCCGCAGGCCTCCTCGATGAGCAGGGCCGTCTGGGGGTCGAAGGGAACAACCTCCCAGCGCCTGTTGCGAGCCAGGGACGCCATCAGCGGCCCTGCCCGGAGGCGTCAACGGCCCCTGCGGGAGCAGGCGCCTCCCCCTCGGGGCCGGCCTCGCCGGCCTTGTTCTTGTCGCCATAACGCCTCTCAGCCTCGCGCCACTGCGGCTCGCGGCCCTTCCACAGGGCGTAGGCAGGGGCCGCGAGGACAAGCGAGGAATAGGTGGACAGCACGAGGCCGCACACCATGGCAAACGCAAAGCCCTTGAGCGTGTCGCCGCCGAACAGGAGCAAGACGAGCACGGGCACGACCGAGGTGATGGAGGTGTTGAGCGAGCGCACCACGACCTGGTTCTCCGACCAGTTCGTGATCTGCATGGCGGTGCGGTGCACGCCGTCGCGCAGCCCGCGGATGTTCTCGTTCACGCGGTTGAACACGACGACGGTGTCGTACAGGCAATACCCCATGATGGTGAGCAGGGCGGCCACGACGTTGGGCGTGACCTCCATCTGCGTCCAGGAGTAGACGCCCATGACGATGACGAGCACCTGCACAAGCGACAGCACGCCCATCAGGGCCATCTTGAACTCATAGCGGATGGAGACGTAGGCGATGATGAGGGCGATGACGACCACAAAGGCGATGGCCATGGAACGCGTGATGTCGCCGCCCCAGTTGGGGCCGATGGTCTTGACGGAGAACGTGTTGTCGGCAATGCCCACCTGCTGGGCGACCGCGGAGGCCACGGTATTGGCCTCGACGGGGTCGGTCTCGCCGGTGCGAACCAAAAAGCCGTCGACGTCGTTGGCGGATGTCGTCTGCACGACGGCGTCGGGCTGGCCCTGGTCGGCGAACGCGTCGCGGATCTGGGACTGCGTCACGCCCGACGCGTCGTTGAACGTGACCTGCGTGCCGCCGAGAAAGTCGATGCCGAAGTTGAGGCCGCGCACGAGGAGGCCGACAATAGCCAGCACCACGAGGACGGCGGAAATGGTGAAGAACAGGTTGCGGTGCTTGACGAACTGAATCTCATGCTTGAAATGGCTACGCATCCTGCTCACCTCCCTTCACGGGCGAGGTGTGCGGCTTCTTTGCCTCTTCCAGGTCGGCCTTCACGCCCCAGAAGCCCGGATGCTTTTCAACTGCGCCGCGGCCAAGCAGGCGCACCACGGGCGTGGTGAACATGAGAAGCGTGAGGAACGAGCAGAGCACGCCCAGGGCCAGCGTGAGGCCGAAGCCGCGGGCAGAGCCCGTGGTGAGGAAGAACAGGCCGAGCGCCGAGATAAGCGAGACGACGCCCGCGTCGAGGGCGGTCATGATGCCATGCTTGGAGCCGGAAATGGAGGCCGTGCGAATCGACTTGCCGGCACGCAGCTCCTCGCGGAAGCGCTCAAGCACAAGGATGGTGGAATCGGCGGCCATGCCGATGGTGAGCACGACGCCGGCCAGGCCCGCAAGCGACAGCGCGAAGAGTCCCATGGACGAGAGCGCCGCGAAGATGCCCAGATAGATGACGCCGAAGGTAAGCAGGGCGCCGGCAGTGACAAGCCCCATGCCCTGATAGAACACAAACAGGTACAAGAGGATGATGGCAAAGCCCACCACAACGGCCATAAGACCCTGCACGAGCGAGTCCTGACCAAGCGTGGGGCCGACATAGCTCGACTCGGAGTACTCCAGGCTCACGGGCAAGGCGCCGGACTCAAGGACGGTCTTGAACGACTTGGCCTCCTCAAGAGAGTAGTTGCCCGTGATGGAGACATCGCCGTTCGTGATGGCGGTCTGCACGGCGGGGGCGGACTGCACGACGCCGTCGAGCAGGATGGCGATGCGGCTCTTCGTGTCGGCCAGGACGCGCGTCACGTCGCCGAACGCCTTGGTGCCGTCGGCGTCGAGGTGCAGGTTGACGGCATAGTAGGCGCTGCCGGAGCTTGCTTGGCCGATGGTGACGCTCTCGATCTGGTCGCCGGTCATGAAGGCCGTGTACGTGCCGGCCTCGAGCTTCACGTTCGAGACGCCGGAGTTTATCTTGGCCAGGGCGTCCTGGTCGGCGATGTCGTTGAGGTCCACGAACTCAAGCGTGCCGGTGGTGCCGATCGTGTCGATGACCTCCTGGGCGTCGGTGGCGCCCGGAATCTGGATGAGGATCTGGTTCGTGCCCTGGCGCTGCACGGTGGCCTCGCTGGCACCCAGGGAGTTCACGCGGTTCGTGACGATGGCGACGGCCGATTCCATGTCGTCGTCCGTCATGGCGGAACCGTCGGGCTTGTCGGCCGTCATGATGACCGACACGCCGCCCTTGATGTCGAGGCCCTGCGTGATCTTCTGGTCGAGCGGCCAAAAGCCCACGACGCATACGACGAGCAGCACGACAAGGACGACGAGCACGCTCGCATAGCGGCGCACGTCGGGCTTCATCGACTTCTTGTGCGGCTTTTTCTTGCTCTTCTTCTTGGGCGCGGCCCCCGAGGCCTGTGCCCAGGTCTCAGCCACACCGCGCGGCTTGTCTTTCTTATCTGGCATATCAGCTCCCTTGCCTGCCGGGTCGGCGCAAAGAGGCGTGCGGCCCGACGCTTTACAGATTCGCTCAGTATAACCCTTTACTCATGCGGAAGCCGGCAAGCCCCTCGCATGGCAATCAGAAGTCGTTCACGGCGGGACTGTTCATCCATGCGTCCACGAACTGCTTGTACGTGCCCGCCATGATGGATTCGCGGGCCAGGTCCATGAGGTGCACGAGGAAGTAGACGTTGTGAATGGAGAGCAGGATGCCGGCGAGCATCTCCTTCTGGGTCACGAGGTGACGCAGGTAGCCGCGCGTATAGCCGCCCGTGCAGACCGGGCAGGTGCACTCGGGGTCGAGCGGGCTGTGGTCGTGGGCGTACTTGGCGTTCTTCATGTTCATGCGGCCCTGGTGAGAAAAGGCCGTCCCCGAACGGGCCGTGCGGGTGGGCAGCACGCAGTCGAACATGTCAACGCCGCAGGCGACGGCGCGCACGAGCGTCGTGGGGTTGCCCACGCCCATGAGGTAGCGCGGCTTGTTGCGCGGCATATACTCGCTTGCCAAGGGCGCGAGCGTCTCGAACATCGTCTCGTGGTCTTCGCCTACGCTGTAGCCGCCGATGCCGTAACCTGGGAAGTCGCCGCAGCTCTCGAGGTGCTCCAGCGAGCGCAGGCGCAAATCGAGATGCATGCCGCCTTGCACGATGCCGAAGAGTGCCTGGTCGGGGCGCTTGTGGGCGGCAAAGCAACGGTCGGCCCAGAGGCTGGAGAGCTCGACGGCCCTCTCGACCTGGGCACGCGTGGCCGGATAGCCCACGCACTGGTCGAGCTGCATGCAGATGTCCGAACCCAGGCGCTCGGCGATGGCCATGTTGTCTTCGGGGGACCAGAACACGTGCTTGCCGTCGTAGTCGTCGGCACGGAACTCCACGCCGCCGTCGGACAGCTTCACGAGGTCGCCGTGAGAAAAGACCTGGAACCCGCCTGAGTCGGTGAGGATGGGCCTGTCCCAGTTCATGAACTTGTGCACACCGCCGAACTCGGCCACCGTCTCGGAGCCGGGGCGCATCTCAAGGTGGTAGGTGTTGTTGAGCACGATCTGAGCGCCCAGGGACTTGACCGTGTCGGGCAGCAGGCCCTTGACGGTGCCCTTCGTCCCCACGGGCATGAAGACGGGGGTGTGGATGTCGCCGTGGGCAGTGTGGAAGACGCCTGCCCTCGCATGCGTCTCGGGGTCCTCGGCCAGGACCTCGTAGGAGAACAGCTTGGAATCGCTCAATGGGTCTCCTTCGGATACTTTGCGTGAGCGCCCCCGCCAAGGGTCACGAGGGCCGCACGGTTGGTCTTGACGTTATAGAATAGCCATTCTACTTCCAAAGACTGCGCGCGGGCATGCAGATGCGGCCGCGCTACCACGAAAGAACGAGAACATGAGCCAGCCGCACCACATCATCCAGGGGCCGCGCATGCGCAAGGCGCCCGAGCTCTTGAGCCCCGCCGGCACGATGGACGCGTTCAAGGCGGCGCTTGCCGCCGGGGCCGACGCCGTGTATTGCGGGCTTGGGAGCTTCAACGCGCGCCGCAACGCCGACAACCTCGACTTGGAGCAGCTGCGCGCATGCTGCGAGCTGGCCCACCTGGCCGGGTCGCGCGTCTACATCACCGTGAACATCCTCATCGCGCAGGAAGAGCTGCCCCGGGCACTGCAGCTCGTGCACGACTGCCACGAGGCCGGAGCCGACGCGTTCATCATGGCCGACTGGGGGCTTGTCTCGCTTGTGCGCACGCTGTGGCCGAGCATCGAGGTCCACCTCTCCACGCAGGCAAACGTCAACGACGCCGCAGGGGTGCGTTTTGCCAGGAACGCCGGGTGCTCACGCGTGACGCTCTCACGCGAGATGACCCTGAGCGAGATCGAGGAATGCTCGCATGAGGGCACGGAACTCGAGGTGTTCGCCCATGGGGCCATCTGCGTGTGCTATTCGGGGCTGTGCCTGCTCTCAAGCATGCAGCGAGGCAAGTCGGGCAACAGGGGGCTGTGCCGCCAACCGTGCCGCCTGCCATACCGCCTCATAGACGACCAGGGCCGGCAGCGCGACGACGTGGGCGGCACGCGGCTCATGTCGCCGCGCGACAACTGCACCATCGCCGACATCGAGGCGCTCTCCCAGGCGGGCTGTGCGGCCATGAAACTCGAGGGCAGGATGAAGGCCCCCGATTACGTGGGCACGGTGACGGGCGCCTACCGCGCGGCGCTCGACGAGTGGGAGCGCGGCGGCAACCCCCAAGCGGACGATGAGGTGATGAGGGCCCTGGCACGCGCGTTCAACCGCAACTTCACCGACGGATACCTGCATGGAAGGCACGACAACGACTTCATGAGCTACGAGCGCGGCAACAACCGAGGCCAGTGGGTCGGCCGCATCGTGCAGGCAAAGGGCAAGAAGGCCGTGGCCGACCTCACAGAGCCCGTGGGCGCGGACGACCTGCTTGAAATCCGCAACCCCGAGAAGTTCGACGACTACGTGACCGTCCCCTCCCCCCGCACCACGACCGGCCCCGAGCAGCTCATGCTCGACCTGCCGCGAGCCATGGGCCAGGGCTGCGACGTGCGCGTCATCCGCAGCGAGGAGGGCATGGAGCAGGCCCGCGAGTTCGCGGGCCGCGCATGGCCGCGCAAACGCCGCGTGCGCGTGCATGTGACCGCACGGCTGGGAAAGCCGTTCCGCGTGGAGCTGGAGACGCTGCCCGGCGACGCCCATCCCGACATGCACCGCGACGTGGCGACGGCAAGCGCCAAGGGCTTCGTGGTCGAGCCGGCGCGCAGCCGCGCGGTCACGGCCGACGACCTGCGCGAGCATGTGGGGCGCTTCGGCACGAGCCCCTTTGAGGCTGTGGGCTGGGATATCGAGGTGGACGACGGTGCGGGCATGTCGTTTTCGGCCGTGCATGCCGTGCGTGCCGAGGCGGTCGAGGCGCTGCGCAGGGAGATTCTGCGGGATTGGACGCCCGAGGAGCGCCCGATCGCCCCGGCGCCGCTCAGCCTCAGCGTGCGCCCAAGACATGCGGGGCGCGCAACCGCCAGCGCGCTGGTGTGTGCGCTCGTCTGCACGCCCGAGGATGCCCGGGCGGCGCTCGCAACTGGAGCCGACCGCGTATATGTGCCCGCCATCGACCTGGCCATGGGGCCTTCGAGCAGCGCGCGCAGAAGGGGCGGCGACGCTCCGAGCGAGCCCGCCGCATGGCCCGAGGGAGTCGTCCCCGTTCTTCCCCCGATCGCGCGCACGATAGACCGCGCGCTCGTCGATGCCATCGACCTTGCGGGGGCGTCGGAGGTTGCCGTTGGAAACGTGTCTTGGCTTGAAGGTCTTTCGACAGCGGCCCCCCAGGGCGGAGGCTCGGTCGACATATGGCTGACCGACGCGGTGCCGTTGCACAACGTGCCGGCGCTCGAGTTCATGGCGGGACGAGACGTAAAGGGTGCCTGGCTCTCCATGGAGCTCGACTTGCTGGAAATAGCGCAGCTTGCCAAGGCGAGCCCGCTTGAGCTGGGCATGAAGGTGTGGGGGCACATCCATACGATGACCTGCGAGCACTGCCTGCTGCAGAGCATGGGTGACTGCTCCAAAGCCTGCACAACATGCCCAAGACGCTCCCTCAAGCTGGAGATGCGCGACGAGTTCGACCGGCCGAGCATCGTGACGTCAGACGCGACGGGGCGCGGGGGCGTGTGGCAGGCGGAGCTTTTCGATGCGACGCCCCAGATCGGGGAACTCCTGCATTGCGGCGTGAGCCGCTTTGGCGTCGACTGTCGCCTATGCGATTCCCCCCAGGAGGTCGCCTCCGCAGTGGGGCGCGTCCGCGCCGCCCTCACGGCCGCCCAAAATGGCAAGGTGGCCGCCCCCCGCGCCACGGGCGCGACAAGCGGCCACCTCTTTGAGAGGATTGGATAGGGAGGGAGCGACCGGCTAGTCTTCCTCCTCCAGCACCTCGTCGAGAATTTCAAGAACCATGGGCTTGAGCCCCTCGTCGATGTCGACCAGGTCGATGACGGGGGGCTTTTTCGGTGTGGCCCCATGCTCGACGGCATATTGGGCGGCCGCGACCTGCTCGCGATTCGTAACGACCGAGCAGTACATGGCCTCCTCGCCGGCATCGTCGCCCACGAGGTCGGTGTACACGAGATAGACGGGGCCGCCTTCCTCAAGCGAGAAAGACAGCACCGCGTCATAGCGGCACATGACGCCCTCCTCATCGAGGCAACGGAAGGCAAAATCATAGACCTCAAACGTCACGAACTCTCGCATGGCTCACCCTCCCCTGCTTTAGGCGTGGTTCTCGCGGTCCACAAGCCCCTCGGCCCCGTAGCGCTGGCGCAGCAGCGGCTTCTCGATCTTGCCCGTGGGGTTGCGGGGCACGTCGGCGAAGATGATCTTGCGGGGGCGCTTGTAACGGGGCAGGTCCAGGCAGAACGCGTTGATGTCGTCCTCGGTCGTGTCGGCGTACTCGGGCTTGAGCGAGATGATGGCCGCGCAAATCTCGCCCAGACGGTCGTCGGGAAGGCCGATGACGGCAACGTCCTTCACCGCCGGGTTGGCCGAGAGGAAATCCTCGATCTGCACGGGGTAGAGGTTCTCGCCGCCGGAGATGATGACGTCCTTCTTGCGGTCGACAAGCCAGTAGAAGCCGTCCTCGTCCTGGCGGGCCATGTCGCCCGTGAGCAGCCAGCCGTTCTGCAACGTCTCGGCCGTGGCCTTGGGATTGTTGTAGTAGCAGGTCATGACGCCCGGGCCCTTGACGCACAGCTCGCCCACCTCGCCGCGCTCGACCGTCTCGCCGTGGGCGTCGATGATCTTGACGTCCCAGTTGTAGCCGGGCACGCCGATGGCTCCCACGTGGTCGATGTTCTCCACGCCCAGGTGCACGCAGCCCGGGCCCGTGGACTCGGACAGGCCGTAGTTCGTGTCGTACTGGTGGTGCGGGAAGATGGACTTCCACTTCTTGATGAGGCTCTTGGGCACAGGCTGGGCGCCGATGTGCATGAGACGCCACTGGTCGAGCTTGTAATCCTCGAGCTTGATGGCGCCTTCCTCGATGGCGAGGAGGATGTCCTGCGCCCACGGCACAAGCAGCCACACGATGGTGCAGCCCTCAGAGCTCACGGCGTCGAAGATGGCCTTGGGCGTCACCCCGCGCAGAAGAACGCCCTTGCCGCCGCAGATGAGGCTGCCCATCCAGTGCATACAGGCACCCGTGTGGTAGAGCGGCGGAATGCAGAGGAACACGTCGTCGTGCGTCTGGCCATGGTGCTTCTGCTCCATTTGCGCGGCCTGCGTGAGGCTCTCATGGTTGTGCAGGATGGCCTTGGGGAAGCCCGTCGTACCGCTTGAGAAGTAGATGGCGGCGTCCTCGTACTCGGTGACGGGAACGAAGGGGTCGGCGCTGGGCATGTTGGCCGTAAGCTCGTTGTAGCTCTCGGCAAACGTGGGGCAGTCGCTGCCCACATAGAAGAGCAGGCGGTTCTTGGAGATGCGCGGCTCGATCTGCTCGACGCGGCCCGTGAACTGCGGACCGAAGACGAGGATGTTCACATCGACCAGGTCGACGCAATACTCGATCTCCTCGGCGGTGTAGCGGAAGTTGAGCGGCACCACGGTGGCCCCGCTCTTGAGCACGCCGAAATAGATGGGCAGGTACTCAAGGCAGTTCATGAGCAGGATGGCTACCTTGTCGCCCTTCTTGATGCCGCGCGAGATGAGGAGGTTCGCAAAGCGGTTGGCCTTCTCGTCGAAGACGCTCCAGGTGATCTGCCTGCGGTAGGGTTGCATGCAGGTGCTCTGCACCAGGCTATAGTCTCGCCAGGTCGCGTGGTCGGGCTCCTGAATCTCGGGGTTGATCTCGACCAGGGCGACCTCGTCTGCATACTCGCGGGCGTTGCGCCGCAGGAAGTCGGTAATCGGCATTGCGAACCTCACAAAATAGAAGGGACTCGTTGTGCGTAATTGTACACATTACCGTACGAAAAAAGCCGCCCAAATCGGACGGCTCCTTGACGTGCGAAGAAAGGCGGCTGACTAGCAGACCTCGCAGACCCAACCCTGCGGTCCCTCGATGTCGCAAGCCTGGATGCCGGCGAGCTCGGCGCGCAGCTTCTTGAGCACGGGGCCGCAGCCGTTCTGGGAGGCCGGGAAGTCGACGTCTCCCTCATGGCTGTGGACGCGGGCCACAGGCGAGATGACGGCGGCCGTGCCGCACAGGCCGCACTCGTCGAAGTCGCCGGCAAGCAGCTCGGCGAACTTGACGGGGCGCTCGATCACGTTGATGCCCATGACATCGCGGGCAAGGGCAACGAGCGAGCGGCGGGTGATGGAGGGCAGGATGGAGTTGGTGTGCGACTGGGGCACGACGAGGTTGCCCTCGTGGTCGACGAACAGCACGTTGGCGCCGCCGGTCTCATCGACGTAGGTGCGGGTGGCCGGGTCGAGGTAGAGGTTCTCGGAATAGCCGTCGGCATGGGCCTTCTCGTGGGGGTACAGGCTCATGGCGTAGTTGAGGCCGGCCTTGATGTCGCCGGTGCCGTGAGGGGCCGCACGGTCATAGTCGGAGACGGTGATGGCGATGGAGGTGTCGCCGCCCTTGAAGTAGGGGCCCACGGGGGTCACGAGGATGCGGAACTGATACTCGTCGGCAGGCTTGACGCCGATGACCTCGCCCGAAGCGATCATGAAGGGACGCACGTAGAGCGTGGCACCCGAGCCATACGGCGGCACCCAGGCGGCGTTTGCCTTCACAACCTGCTTGACGGCCTCCACGAACTTGTCCTCGGGGAAGGGCGGCATGCAGAGGCGCTGCGCGGAGTCATGCATGCGCTTGGCGTTCATGTCGGGGCGGAAGCAGACGATGCGGCCGTCCTTGGTGGTATAGGCCTTGAGGCCCTCGAAGACCTCCTGGCAATAATGGAAGATACCGGCGCACTCGCTCAGCTTGATGTCATGGTCGGGGGTGAGGCCGCCCTCGTCCCACTTGCCGTCCTTGTAGTTGCACACGTAGCTGTAGTCGGTGTGCATGTATGCGAAGGGCAGGTTGGCCCAGTCCAGGTCCTTCTTCTCGATCTCGCTCATGAAAGAACTCCTCCTCGTGTGATCCGCCGCACCCGGCGAGAATGTCGCGCGCGTTTTAGTGTTGGCACATCTTAGCCCTCCGTGCAAACGGCGGCCACAAAACGGCCCCCATACGCAGGGATTTGACAATTATCGCCGCTCAGCAGCCGATTCAGGCCGATGGCAGGGCTTACGGCCGCTACGCCATCCAGGATTCGTCGGAAGGGTTGGCACGGAAGGCAAGCAGGCGCTCCTCGTCTTCGGGCTTGATGTAGCCCTGGTCCACGGCGACCTTCACGAGCGTGTCGAAGTCGCACAGCGACACGTTCTTGACGTTTGCCTCGGCAAGGCGGTCGAGGCCCTTCTGCATGCCATAGGTGAAGATGGACGCGACGCCGAGCACGTCGGCGCCGGCGGCACGCAGTGGCTCGACGCAGTCGAGCACGGAACCCGCCGTGGAAATGAGGTCCTCGATGACGACGACCTTGGTGCCGGGCTCACAGCGGCCCTCGATCTGGTTCTTGCGGCCGTGGTCCTTGGCGGAGCCGCGCACATAGCCCATGGGCATGTCGAGCTTGTAGGCGGCGATGGCGGCGTGGGCGATGCCGGCGGTGGAGGTGCCCATGAGCATCTGGGCCTCGGGGTACACGGAGCGCACCGTCTCGGCCAGCCCCTCCTCGATGGCCTCGCGGGCCTCCGGATAGGAGAGCGTCAGGCGATTGTCGCAGTAGATGGGGCTTTTGATGCCAGATGCCCAGGTAAAAGGCTCGTCAGGACGCAAAAACACCGCCTTGATGCCCAGAAGATGCTTGGCGATCGCTACCTTGTCCACTGCCATGACGATTCTCTCCAATCGAACGTGCGCCCAGCGGCGCGGTGCATATGCACGCCCATTGTAAACGAAGAGGGGCCCGCGACGCGCATGCCGCAGGTCCCTTGCGCAAAACAATACGAGGAAGAAGGCCCAGCCTACTCGGCAAGCTTCTCGGCAAGCAGCCTCAAGGCATGCCTGTACCCTTCGATGCCCTCCCCCGCCACAGTGGCGAAGCACGCCTGGCGCACGTAGGAGACCTGGCGGAAGTCCTCCCGCGAGGCGACGTCGGAGATGTGCACCTCCACGCACGGCAGGCTCACGGCCTTGAGCGCGTCGAGGATGGCGACGCTCGTGTGCGTGTAGGCGGCGGGGTTCATGACTATGCCGTCGTAGGCGCCGTATGCCTGCTGGATGGCATCGACGATGGCGCCCTCGTGGTTTGACTGGAAATGGTCGCACGCCTCAAAGCCCAGCTCGCGACCGGCCTGCGCGATGAGGTCGCACAGGGCCGCATAGTTCTTGCTGCCATAGATGGCAGGTTCGCGGATGCCGAGCATGTTGATGTTGGGACCGTCGATGACGAGCGCTTTCATGTGTGGCAGACCTCCTGGAATAGCAGCTATACGCGGCGCACGAGCCGATAGATCCTGCGCGCCGTGCTCATGGGCGACCCGTCGGAGGGAGCGACTTCGATGTCGGCCCATGCATGATAGAGGGGCGCGCGCTCCTCGCGGAGCTGAGCGACGCCCTTTGCCTGGCTCAAGGGCCGGCCGTCGCAGCACAGCTCGTCGGACGCGTCGGGTATAAGCCCGCGCGTGAGCAGAACCACCGGGCCGTTTTGCCGCAGGTAGAACTCGTTCTCGGGTCGGGTGACCACACCGCCGCCCGTCGCCACGACGCGGCCCGGCTTGGAGGTGGCCTCGGCGGTGCAGGCGGTCTCGATGGCCCGGAAACCCGTCTCCCCCCGCTGCTCGAATATCTGCGGGATGGGCATGCCGGCCGCACGTTCCACCAGCTCGTCGGTATCGACGAACTCAAAGCCCAACATGTCGGCCAGCAACATGCCCGTGCGCGTCTTGCCTGAGCCGGGCATGCCAATCAGGCTCACGACGCCCAGCTCGTCGCGCATTTTGGCCAGCACCCCGTCCTCGATGTCGTCGGGGCGCTCCTCGCCGAGAAACAGGTCGCTTGAGCGCTTGGCCTGGGCCACGAGCATGGAAAGGCCACCGGCGCAGGCTATGCCGCGCGCGCGGGCCTCCTGGATGATGCGGGTGTTGAGCGGGTTGTACACGAGGTCGCAGACGTAGCGCAGCGCTGGAAAACGGTCGAGGTCCACGAGCGGGGCGTCGTC
>CAKUKJ010000033.1 GCA_934662525.1 uncultured Coriobacteriales bacterium
ATCGTGCGGATATTAGACTCCTTTGCTGAGCTGGAGGCTGAGCTGGAGGCTGAGCTGGAGGCGAGACGGAGGCAGTATGCCTACTATCGGGATAAGCTCCTCAGATTCGATAGAGAGAGAGTTCCTTGGCTGAAGATGGGTTCCTTCGCCTCCATCAAAACAGGCTCGAAGGCACCTTCGATTGTAGGCGAAGGACCGTTTCCCTACATCAATGCGGGAACTACGCCGTCTGGCTGGTGCGTTTTAACAAATGCGGATGGTGATACGGTGACAACTCCCTCAAGAGGTCAAGGAGGAATTGGCTTCGTGGGCTACCAGAAGGGCCCCTTCTGGTGCGGGCCACTTTGCTATCGCATCAAATCGACTAACCCTGAGGTAATGAACAAGTACCTCTATTATTGTCTTGCTGCACGAGCCGACCTAATTTTAAAGTGCGTGAAAGAAGGGGGTACGCCTGCGGTAAACCGTTCCGATTTGTTAAATGTGGAGATCCCCGTTCCCCCTCTCTCCGAGCAACGCCGCATCGTCGATGTTCTCGACAAGTTCAGCGCTCTTACCACCTCGCTCACCGACGGATTGCCTGCCGAGATTGAGGCGAACCGCAAAAGGTACGAGTATTATCGCGACAAGCTTCTCGATTTGCCCAGGAGGGAAAGCGCGGCATGATAGACGATGAGCCCGTTGAGCAGATAGATGTCGTGGCCGACTGCCCGGTCAAGACCTACTCGGTTCTGCTCGAGGGGCCGGATGCCACGGTTTGCGCCGAAGTGCCCAGGGTGCCTTCGGATTCCACTGCCTATCAGTCTGAGGCGGAGCTGGAGCGCGAGTTCATCGCCCAACTTTGCCGCCAGGGGTACGAGCGAATCCGCGTGCATGACCAAGACGGGCTTATCGCGAACTTGCGCCGCCAGATTGAGAGGCTCAACGGGTTTGTCTTTGCCGACGCCGATTGGGACGCGTTCTTCCGCACCCAGATTGCCAATGCGGCGGACGGCATCGTCGAGAAGACCAGGCGCATCCAAAAGGCACCCGTCATCGACTTTACCTGCGCTGATGGTACGCTGCGCAATATCGCGCTCATCGACCGCGACCATATCCACAGGAACTGCCTGCAGGTCATGAACCAGTACGAGGCCAACGAGGGCGCGCATCAGAACCGCTACGACGTCACCATCCTCGTGAACGGTCTGCCCCTCGTGCATGTGGAGCTCAAGCGACGCGGTGTCGCGCTCAGGCAGGCCTTCAACCAGATCGAGCGCTACCAGCGGGAAAGCTTCTGGTCGCAGTCGGGGCTGTTCGAGTATGTCCAGCTCTTCGTGATTTCCAACGGCTCTCGCACTAAATACTATTCCAACACCACGCGCTGGCAAAAGACGCATGCTGAGCTAGGCAAGAAAACGAGCGCATCCTACCAGTTCACCAGCTGGTGGACCGATGCCGAGAACCATCGCATCATGGATCTTGTGCCGTTCACGGCGTCGTTCTTCTCCCGAGGCACGCTGCTCATGGTGCTCACGCATTACTGTGTGCTCGACGTCGACGACAACCTGCTGGTTATGCGGCCCTATCAGATTTGCGCTACCGAGCGCATCCTCAACCGCATCCTCATCTCGGAGCTGGACAAGAAGCGCTTGGGCACGCTTGCCGCAGGCGGCTTCGTTTGGCACACCACCGGCTCGGGCAAGACTCTCACCTCGTTCAAAACTGCCCAGCTGGCAAGCGCCATGGAGGGCGTCGACAAAGTCTTGTTCGTCGTGGACCGCAAAGACCTCGACTATCAGACCATGAAGGAATACAACAAGTTCCAGCCAGGCGCTGTCAATGGCTCCACCAACACCGAGGCGCTGAGGAGAAACCTCGAGTCCACGGCGGCTGACAGGCGCATCTGTGTCACGACCATCCAGAAACTTGCCGTATACCTGTCGCATGCCCAGAAGGACAACCCTCTCTTTGCGCGCCATGTCGTGTTCATCTTCGACGAGTGCCATCGCAGCCAATTCGGCAAGATGCACTCTGCCATCACCCACTGGTTCAAAAACTACCACCTGTTCGGCTTTACGGGCACGCCCATCTTTGCCAAGAACGCGCGTAGCGGCGGCGACCCGGAGCTGCGCACGACCCAGCAGGCCTTTGGCGACTGCCTGCACAAGTACACGGTGGTCAACGCCATCGACGACGGCAACGTTCTGCCTTTCAAGATTGACTACGTGAAGACCTTCCATCATAAGGACGGCCGTCCCAGCGAGCAGGTTGAGGGCATCGACACAAACACCGCCTGGCAAAACCCTCGGCGCATAGGGCTGGTCAGCGAGTACATCCTCGACCACTTCGATCAAAAGACCAAGCGTGACACGGCTTTCTACAACTACAAGGGCAGGCACCATCGGGGTTTCAACGCCATTCTCGCCTGCGACTCCATTCCCTCGGCTCAGGCGTATTACATTGAACTCAAGCGCCTTGCCGCGAAGCGCGACCGCGCGCAGCGTTTGAAGATCGCGACTATCTTCACCTATGCCCCCAACGGTGAGGAAGACGATGCCCAGGGGATGTTGACGGAGGAGCGGCTTGATACCGACGGCATGGCGGTCGCCGACCGCGAGTTCCTAGACGGCGCCATCGCCGACTACAACGCGATGTTCAAGACGAATTGCGGCACCGATGCCAAAGGGTTCGACAACTACTACAAAGACGTCTCCCAGCGCATGAAGAACCGCGAGCTCGACTTGCTCATCGTCGTGGACATGTTCCTCACGGGGTTCGACGCCAAGACGCTCAACACGCTGTGGGTGGACAAAAACCTGCGCATGCACGGGCTTATCCAGGCATTCAGCCGCACAAACCGCATCCTCAACTCGGTGAAGACGTTCGGCAACATCGTGTGTTTCCGCGACCTGTCCCGTGAAGTCGACGAGTCGCTTTCCCTGTTTGGCGACCCCGATGCGGGTGGCATCGTCGTGCTCAAGCCTTATGAGGACTACTTCAAGCGCTACGCCGAGCTGCTTGCGCATCTGCGGGGCGATTACCCGCTTGAGGCGGGCTTTGAGATGTTGGGCGAGGAGGCGGAGAAAGACCTGGTCAAGACATTCAGCGAGCTTCTTCGGCTGCGCAACGTCCTTGTCTCGTTTGACCAGTTTGCGACAGATGACCCCATGGGCGAGCGCGAGCTGCAGGATTACCAGGGGCATTATCTCGACCTTGCCGACAAGTACAAGCGACAGCGCAAGGCCGAGCTTGCCAGTATCAGCGAAGACCTCGTCTTTGAGATGGAGTTGGTAAAGAGCGTCGAGGTCAACATCGACTACATCCTCATGCTTGCCGAGCAGTTGCACGGTGACAATGTGCAAGACAAGGAGATTGCGGAGAAGATTCGTTCCGCAGTCGCCTCGTCGCCCGAGCTGCGTGACAAGGCCGATCTCATCGACGCGTTCTTGCAGCTGGTAGGTTTTGGCGATGATGACCCCATCGCCTTGCTCAGAGTGCTTCCGGTTCAGGAGAGGCATGACTACGTTTCCGGGCAATGGCGCGATTTCGTGGCGAAGTCTATGGATGATGAGCTTGATGACATCATTCAATCCGAGAACCTCAAGCCAGAGGAGACCAGGGCACTTGTCTCGGAAGCGTTTGCCACGGGCGGCGTGCCTCGAGAGGGAACGGCGATTTCTGCCATCATGCGTCCCGTGTCACGCTTTGCCAAAGGCAATCCCTACGGTGAGAAGCGCCAAAGGACGCTTGAGCTGCTCGTCACGTTCTATGAGCGTTTCAGAAGCTTGACGAACAGGTATCCGATGAAATTAGATGACAGCATCGCATTCTGAGCGCTTCGCCCCGCCGCTCTTTTGCGTGCCCATTTCTCATGCACCTTTGGCTTGCGCGCGCGGGAGCGTTGTCGCTGCGCTATCATGGCCGGGCCGTTTTTCGCGGCAGGTGCACGATGGCGTCGCGAGGAGGCCCCGCATGTTGCTCGACCAGTTTTCACGCACGAGGCTTTTGCTCGGCGACGACGGCGTGGAGGCGCTGCATGGCGCACGCGTGTGCGTGTTCGGCGTGGGCGGCGTGGGCGGTTATGCCGTGGAGGCCCTTGCCCGCTGCGGCGTGGGCGCCATCGACATCGTCGACGACGACAAGGTCTGCATTACCAACATCAACCGCCAAGTCATCGCCACATGGGATACGGTCGGCCGCTACAAGGTCGACGTGATGGCCGAGCGCATCGCCTCCATCAACCCAGGCTGCAAGGTCACCAAGCACTGCTGCTTCTACCTGCCGCAGACGCGCGGCGAGTTCGACTTCGCTTCGTATGACTACGTGGTGGACGCCGTGGACACGGTCACCGCCAAGCTCGACATCATCATGGCCGCCAACGAGGCGGGCACCCGCGTCATCTCGTGCATGGGCGCGGGCAACAAGCTCGATCCCACCAAGCTCGAGGTGGCCGACATCTACGACACCTCGGTGTGCCGCCTCGCCCGCGTCATGCGCCGCGAGCTGCGCCGTCGCGGCATCCCCGCGCTCAAGTGCGTCTACTCGCGCGAGCCCTCCATCGAGGTACCCGACGGTGCCGCCGCCTGCAAGAGGGGCTGCGTCTGCCCGCCCGGCTCCGCCCGCACCTGCCTCGATCGCCGTGCGGTGCCCGGCTCCGTCTCGTTCGTGCCGAGCGTGGCGGGCCTCATCATCGCCTCCGAGGTCGTGCGCGACCTTGTGAGTGCGCCGGCCGTGCCGGCGGGACGGCCCGACGGGTTTGAGCAGGCCGATTGCTAAGCCTGAAGGGTGGCACGTGCGATGCTTACGTATGACGTGTCCCAACGCAGCGATGAGAGCATGTATGAATACCTATATCTCTGCATACGCTCAGATATAGAAAACGGCGTCATCCCCGCAGGTGCCCGCCTGCCGTCCAAGCGTGCTTTCGCCAATCATCTCGGCGTGAGCCTCATTACCGTGGAGGGCGCGTATTCCCAGCTTGTGGCCGAGGGCTATGTGCGCTCCGAGCCGCGGCGGGGTTATTATGCGTGCGAGATTGATGCACGGCCCATGCGGCAAGCGCAAAATCACGCAGGTGCGGCGGGCTTACCGGCTCCTGCCTCTGCCTTCGCTTCCTGCCCCAACGAGTCGCCGCTCATCGCCGACTTCTCGGGCGGGTCCCTTCCTCTTGCGCGCTTCCCCTTCGCCAGCTGGGCCAAGACCATGCGCGAAGTCCTGAGCCGCGAGCCCGAGCAGGCGCTCCTCGGCGACACGTGCGCGCAGGGATCTCTTGCCTTGCGCGAGCAGCTTGCCGACTACCTGCGCTCCTTCCGCGGCATGCGGGTCGACCCCTCTCAGATTGTGGTGGCCGCAGGGTCGCAGGTGCTCTACAACCTCATCGTCCAGCTGCTTGGGCGCGACGTGGGCTACGCGGTCGAGACGCCGGGCTATCCGCGCCTCACGAGCATCTACCGAGCCAATGACGTGCGCCTCTCGCATATCCCGCTCGACGAGGGCGGCATTCGCGTCGACGAGCTCGCTTCCTCGGGGGCCGGCGTTGTGCACATCATGCCGTCGCACCAGTTCCCCACGGGCCAGGTCACGTCGGTCTCGCGCCGCTACGAGCTTCTGGGCTGGGCGAGCGAGCGCCCCGGCCGCTTCATTGTGGAAGACGACTACGACTGCGAGTTCCGCCTTTCGGGCCGCCCCATTCCTTCGCTTATGAGCGTCGATGCAAGCTCGTGCGTCATCTACACCAACACGTTTGCCAAGAGCCTCGGCGCGTCTTTCCGCATCGCCTACATGGTGCTGCCCGAGGCGCTTATGGACGCTTATCAGGAGCGGCTCGGCTTCTACTCATCGACGGTCTCCACCACCGAGCAGCTGGCCTTGGCCCACTTCATTTCTTCCGGCGAGTACGAGCGCCATGTCTCGCGCACGCGCACCTATTATCGTGCGTTGCGAAACAGCCTGGTAGATGCCTTGCGTGCATGCCCCGCATCAGACTTCCTTCAAGTTGAGTCGACCGACGCGGGGCTCCACTTCCTCATGCGCGTCGACCGCGCGGTGCCCCAGGAGAAGCTCGTCACGGCTGCGTGGGCGCGCGGCGTCCGCCTTTCCCCGCTGTCGGGCTATTGCGCCCGCGTCGCCCCTGCTACCCCTGCTGCCCCGGATCGATCGGCGTGCTATGAGAACGCTTACGTCATGAGCTACGCCGGCCTTGCGCCCGAGCAAGTCGACCCTGCCGTCGAGGCCCTCTCGCAGGCAATCCTGGACGTTCTGCACGCCTAGCGTCGTGCATGCCCGCCCAGCCCGTCCCAAGGGCGGCCTTGGAGTACACTGCATCCACAAAAGACGGCATCCAGGGCGCATGCGGCTTCGCGGCCCGTGCGGTCGTGGAGTCCAAGGCGGAAGGAACGTGCGCACATGACGAAGGTATTCATCGACGGCGGGGCGGGCACCACGGGCCTGCGCATCCACGGCAGGCTCGCAAACCGTGCGGACATCGAGCTGCTTCATGTGCCCCATGAGCTGCGCAAAGACCCCGCCGCCCGCGCAGAGGCCCTCAACGCGGCCGACATCGCCTTCCTCTGCCTGCCTGACGCCGCCTCCATCGAGGCCGTCTCGCTCATCGCAAACCCGGACACGGTCGTCATCGACACCTCCACGGCGCACCGCACCGCCCCCGGTTGGACCTACGGTTTCCCCGAGGTGGGCGGCCTGCGCGAGCGCATCGCCTGCGCCAAGCGCATTGCTAACCCCGGCTGTCATGCGAGCGGCTTCATCGCCCTCGTCGCGCCCCTCGTCGCGGCGGGCGTCGTGCGAGCGGACGCCCAGTTGAGCGCGACTTCCCTCACCGGTTACTCGGGTGGCGGCAAGAAGACCATCGCCCAGTACGAGGAGGGCGCCTGCGGCGTCGAGGGCACGGGCGTCGATGGCGCCTCGTCCAGCGCCGTCATCCCCGCCGATACGTTGCTCCAGGCCCCGCGCCTCTACGCCTTGGGCCAGACGCACAAGCACCTCCCCGAGATGGTCAAGGTCTGCGGGCTGGCACATGCCCCCGTGTTCTGCCCGGTCATCGCCCCCTACTACGCAGGTATGGAGGTCATCGTGCCTCTGACCAGCCGCGACCTGGCCGAGGGCTGTGGCCTCGACGCCGTGGCCGACGCCTACGCGCGCGCCTATGCGCCCGGAAGCAGCCTCGTTCGCTTCGAGCGCACCCCCGACGAGGGCGGCTTCATGTCGGCTGCGGCGTTTTCGGGCCGCGACGACATGCAGGTGGCCGTTGTGGGTAACGACGAGCGCATGACCCTCGTCGCCCGTTTCGACAACCTCGGCAAGGGCGCCTCGGGAGCGGCCATCCAAAACATGAACATCGTGCTCGGGTGCGAGGAGTCGTGCGGTCTCAACGTGGGCTAGGCCCCCGACCGAGCATTCTCTGCGGCCCCATCGCCGCTCCACATCCCGGGCGCCTCCCCCGTCGTACAATCACCTCGATTCTGCGTCGGGCGAAGGAAGCCCGACGGCGACCACAAGCGAGATGATCCATATGACCACCAATCCCAACTCCCGCCTGCGCCATCGCTCCTCTTTCGAGCTTACGCGTGCCGAAGGGTCCCTGCGCGACCCGCTGGCTAGCGCCGCGTCCTGTGTGTGCGACTGGGTGCTGTCCAAGGAGTCGCAGTACAACGGCAGCCCTGTGCTCGACGACGTCGAGGAGCATGGGGCGTTTCCCATGATGTGGGAGTATGCCATGCCGGAGGATTATCGCGGCGGCGATTACGACGACGACCGTTGGCCTGCCCTCGCCACGGCCTGCTTGGCGCGCTCCAACGACGGCGCCATCCGCATTTGGGTGCTTGAGTATGACGAGCCCGACGCCAAGCGCGAGGAGCGTCGCTGGCACACCACGGTCTGCCTGGAGCGCATCGACTCCGAGTCGTGCCGCGTCTCCATCCAGTCCATGTGCCGCACGCTTGATGAAGCGGACACCGAGCTTCCCGAGACCATTGCGGCGCCCTCGTTTGTCCGCAGCCTGCTTGACATGCCCGGTTTCACGGCCAAGAAAGGCACCGCGCCCCTGGCCGGTGCCCCCATCAAGCTGCGCACGAGCACGTTCGACCAGTTCGCAAGTTCTCTGACCGACCCTGGCCGCGAGGTGCCGCTCGTGCTGTTTTCCACCGGCTACGACGGCAAGGTCCCCGAGCAGGCCAAGCAGCTTGCCCGCCGCGCCCTCGGCATCGCCAACGTCTATATCCTCGACTGGACCGACGAGCCCCTGCGCGAGATGCTCCTCTCGCTGTTCGTGCGCGACGAGCCGTCCGGCGAGTACTCCTGCCCGCGCAGCTCGTGCCGCATGTACATGCCGGGCGTCGACCTCACCGACCCGAACCACTCCATGGGCCACGAGAGCTTCACGCGCGAGGTCATGGCCGCCCAGCTGCCCTCCCGCTTTGCCGAGAGCCTTGCGCGCCGCCTTATCTCCAACTCGCCGGTTCGCGACATCGCGAGCCTGTACGACGAGGCCGAGTAATCTCGGCCGACCAGTCCGATTAGCCGAACGGCGCCGGCCATGACCAGTCGGCGCCCAAAGCGCGAAGGAGCTTCCCGTTGAACCTCGCCCAGGCAATAGAGCATGCAACCGCCCTGGCACTGCCGGGGTTCTTCAACGACGACGCGACGCTCACCGCCGATCGCGAGCGCAACGAGGAGGCAATCGCGCTGCTCTTGCAGGCCTGGAAGGAGGCCCCCGCCGGCGGCGAGCCTGTACCCTTCCAGGCCATCCTCGACCTGGCCGACCGCAATCGCGAGACGTGTGACGAGTACGGCGCCAAGCGCCTGCGCGAGGTGCGCGGAAGCAGCCTGGCACGCGGCCTGTCCGAGGCCGATTTGGTCAACGGGGTGGCCGCCCTTCAGCACCGCAGCGCCGAGCAGGTCGCGCGCGAGGCGGGCCCGGGCGGAAAAGACCTGGCCAGCGCCTACGTCAACGCCAAAGTCTCCGGCACCGTCGTTGGCATCGACATCGAGACGACCGATCGCTACCCCGACCGCGGCTATATCCTCAACGTCGGCCTGCAGGTCATGCCCCTAGGCCCCGACACCGTGTGCGACCAGGGCTACGTCGCCTATTGCGGCATTCCCGACATATATGCGAGCCAAGGCGTGCCGCTTTCCGACATCCACCATATCGAGTGGGCCGACATTGCGGACAAGCAGCCTTTTCGCCGCAATCGCGAGTTGCAGAAGGCCATCCTGGCGGCGCTTACCACCTACCCGTACATGGCGCACAACGCCGCGTTCGAGGACTCCTGGCTCATGCTGCACCTCGACGGCTATGCCGAGGCGCGCAAGGCCGGCAAGATCGTCCCCATCGACACGCGCGACATCTGCCGCCGCCTCGACCCCGAGGTGCGCATCCTGCCGCGCGAGTCCTCGCCCGCCTCGCTTGAGAACTGGGCCCGCCGGCGCGGCACTCTCAAACCGGCTGAGAACGAGCGCCATCTCGGCCTCGATGACGTCGACCTCATGCTGCGCACCGTCCAGGCCGAGTTCAAAGAGCGCAACATGTTCTAGCTTGCGATGCGCCGGCGGCTTGCGAAGCGCTGGCCCGCCGTGCCGACCGAGGGCGTGGGCCCTGCTACTTGTGCGAAATCCTCTTCGCTGAGCCGGCGATGCCTGCGCCGGCCGAGTGGGCCAGGTTTGAAATGCCCGCTACGGTCGCCTTTGCGGCGCTGGTGACCCCCGATGTGGCCGACTGGGCCGCGCTCATGATTCCTGCGGCGGCAGAATGCGCCGCGTCGGATGCCCCGTGGGCCGCCGATTTCGCCGCATCGGCGACGCCCGACTTCACCCATTGGCCAACCTCGCTCATGAAGCCGCTTGTCTTCATGAGTTCCATCGCCTCGCCGAACGACGCCCGGCGCACCTGCTCCCGCACAGGTTCTTCCTCGGCGAACAGGTAGTCGCGTGCGATTGAGCCGATGCGGAACACGAGATAGGCGCTTACGAGCCCGTCGGTTGCCCCGCCCAAGACAAGCCCGGCCCCCTTTGCGCCCGCCCCTGAGCCGAGCGCCTCGCCGAACACCTGCTCAAGGTCCATGTCCTCCACCCCGCCCGCGATGAGGGCGCTGGCCATCACGCGCATGTACAGGCGCGCCAGCCCGGCCTTGGTTGGGCGGAAGCCGCATGCCTCCACAATTGCCCGCACAAGGTCGAGGCTGATGGATGCCGTGGTGAGCGCCTCGACAAGCGCGCCGCGGGCGATGACGCTTGCCAGAAACGAACGCTTGGCAGCCTGCTTTATCTGGTCGTTCACAAGGGGCGTGCACACGAGCTTGAACATGTCGGCGACTGTCGCACGGTCATGTGCGGCCAGGGCGGCTTGCAGGCGGGCACGTCCCGCGTCGTCGAGCGCTCCCGTCGCCTCAAGGTTGCTGGCAAGCATGGCGCAACGCCGGTCGCGCTGGCGCTGCGTTCCCTGTTCGAGCATATAGAGTCCAAAGACGGGCTGCCTCGAAATCTCCACGAGCGGATAGGCGATGCCGATTGCGACCACTACGGCGACGGCCGCATAAAAGACACCGCCGAGCACGGGGTTTGCCGCGCTCAAGTGGTCTCCCACGGTGAGGATGCCGCCCAGCGCGCTCAAAACGACCAGCGTGACGACGGCCCCCACGAGCAGCCGGTTCAGCGCCTGCTCGCCCCGCCCCTCTTTCATGTGCATGCTCATGGTTCCTCCGCAACGGTTCGGTGAAGTTGTACACTCTCTTTCCCATTCTGCCATGCGCTTCAAACGCGCAGGGAGCGCAGAAGGGCAGGCGGGATGACATCGAGCCGGTTTGGAGGTCGCGCGGGCGGCAAGGGCGACCGGGCGGTTTCTGCTGACATCCCAAGGAATGGAATGCCCTGCGATGAGAAAGATGTACAAGCGTGCAGCAAACAGATTGTAAACCCCAGATTGAAAGCGGTGAACCTCAGGTCGAGGGGACGTGCGCGGGTATGCGATTGCACACCGTTGAAGAAAAAGGGCAGGCGACTTCTGAGTCTACGCGGGAACCTAAGAATCGCATGCCTGCCGCAAGAACCTGGGTGTTCCGCGCGGCCCTTGTCGTGGCGACGATGGTCTGGGGCGGCAACTTCGTGGTGGCCAAACCCCTTGTGGAGACGTTCGGCGGATTCTGGGTCATCGGAATTCGTTTTGTGTGCGCCTCTGCTCTCATGTTCGCGTTCTCGGCCCGCCATGTGACGCGCCACCTCGACTCCACTTCCCTTAAGGCAGGCCTGGTAATCGGCATTTTCGCCTTCCTGGGTTTCGGCTCGCAATTCTTCGGCCTCGAGGGCACAACGCCCTCGCGCAACGCGTTCCTTTCCGCCTGTTATTGCGTCACGACGCCGTTTTTGTGGTGGGCGGTCTCTCACAAGCGCCCGTCTCGGCGCAATTGCATGTGCGCGCTGGTCTGTGTTGTCGGCATGGGCCTCGTGAGCTTGCAGGGCGAGACGGGCGTGAGCTGGGGCGACGGCGTAAGCATCCTTTCCGCTATCCTCTATGGAGGCGAGATTGTCGCAATCACGCTCTGCATGGGGAAGAACGACGTCGTGACTGTTACCGTGGTGGAGCTTCTTGTGGCAGGGGTGCTGGGGTGTGTCTCGGGCTTTTTCGTGCACGGTGCCCCAAGCGTGACATCCCTGCTTGACTCGGATGCTGTTTGGCGTTTCGCCTATATCGTCATTCTAGGGAGCTGCTTTGCGAGCACGGCCCAAAACGTCGCGCAGAAGCATCTCCCGCCTGCCGAAATTGGCCTGCTCTGCTCTCTAGAGAGCGTTTTCGGCACCCTGTTCAGCGTCGTCTTCTACAACGAAGCCCTGACTGCCAAGATGTTGGCCGGTTTCGCCCTCATCCTCACCGCCATCGTCGTCAGCGAGCTGCCGGCGCGTAAGGCGCCGTGCAAGGGGAGTGCATAAAGAATAGTATTCCCCGATTTGTGTCCACTTCGTGAACCTCCCGATCCCGCTTGCCACAAGGGGGGAGGCGCGCGTATAGTTCATCCCCGCGCCGCAGCCAGCCGCTGGGCGCGAGCGAACCCCGAGAACCGGATACTGCGG
>CAKUKJ010000034.1 GCA_934662525.1 uncultured Coriobacteriales bacterium
ATCCCCATGACGGCATACTGCGATGCAATTCTTGAGGCAGCGCGAGAGTGTGGTTGTAACGGTCTTGATTTGGTTGGATTTGGATACGATTACGAGTCTCTCGAGGGCACGCATCCCACGGCGCTCGGCATGAGCCAAATAGCGGCCATGGTTGAAAGTGCAATGGAGGGGATGGAATTGCCTGACGAGCTGTTTGCGCCCGATGTGCCGTCGCGCGCAAAAGGGCCCGTCGACTGGCGCTCTAAAGTGCTGTGTGACAAGGTCTGCGTGGGATGCCCATGGGCTAAAGGGACGGGCAACGCGTGGTATACCGTGTGCCTTAAGCCTGCCGAGGCACAGCGGTAACACATTCGGGAGAACCGGTCTCAAGCGGTGGAATGCGTCACAGCCGTGTGGTTTGGTGCATCAAGATGCGAAACGTGACGTTAAGGCTCGTTTTTCTATCGAATGATGGCACATTCCCGTAAGGAATCGGAATTTCTGCATGCATGGAGCCTTAAGGCAGGTAGAATAGGTCAGTCTGTACATCGCGCGGGAGAAGTCTGCCGCGTCTTGGTGAGTTGGGAAGGAGGGGAGCCGTGAGCAATCTGCTGCGTCTGATCGGCCGACGTCTTATCGCGCTGCCGATCATGATTCTTGGCGTTACTTTGCTCGTGTTCTTCCTTATGTCTCTTTCGCCGATCGACCCTGCGTATTCGGCGCTAGGCGAGACGGCATCTTCTGCCGAGGTGGCTGCGTATCGCGAGGCCCATGGTCTCAACGAGCCTATCGTGGTGCAGTACTTCAACTATCTGGGCGGCCTTATCCAGGGCGACCTGGGCAATTACGGCGCCAACGACTCCATGTCGGTAGGTGCCCAGATTGCCAAGGCATTGCCGGTCACGCTGCAGCTGACGTTCTTCGGCCTCATCATCGGCGTGGTCCTGGCTACCGTTTTGGGTGTCATCTCCGCGCTGTACCGTGATCGCTGGCCCGACCAGATCATTCGCGTCATCAGCATCATTTGCATCGCCATGCCGTCCTTCTGGCTTGCGGTGCTGCTCATCATGTGGGTCTTCGGCGCACATATCCAGTCGATTTTGCCGGTCTCGGGCGCGTTGCCCGACATGGGCACTGATTTTGGCGGCTGGGCGCGCCGCATGCTCCTTCCCGCCGTTGCGCTTGCTGTGCCGCTGACCGGCCAGCTCACGCGCGTCATCCGCACATCCATGGTGGAGGAGCTTGACAAGGACTACGTCCGTACCGCCATGGGCTTCGGCATCCCCAAGGGCGTCGTCATTGCCCGCAACGTGCTGCGCAACGCCCTCATCACGCCTGTCACCGTGCTTGGCATGCGCATCGGCTACCTTATCGGCGGCGCTGTGGTCATCGAGGTTATCTTTAACCTTCAGGGTATGGGTATGACCATCTACAACGCCATCACCTCGCACTACACCATGCTTGTCATGGGCGTCGTGCTTGTGGTCGCCATCACGTTCATCATCATCAACATCATCGTGGATATGCTCTATATCCTGATCGACCCTCGAATCAGGACGGTGTAACTCATGGCCAACGCAGTTCTTCACGAGGGTCTCACTCGCAAGCTAGAGCAGAACGCCGGGCATGTTCGCTTCCGCCGCTGGAAGAACATGTCGATTTCTGCACGCATCGCTTGCATATTGCTTCTCTTCGTCGTCGCAGTTGCCATCGTCGCCATGTTCTGGACGCCGTGCGACCCGTATGTGGACGGCCCGCTCAACCAGGCTCCGAGCGCCGAGCACCTCTTCGGAACCGACAACAAGGGTCGCGACGTTCTGTCGCGCATGATGGTGGGCGCGCGAACCTCGCTCATCATCGGCCTGGGTGCCACGGCGTTCGCCCTTGTCTGCGGCTCCATCATCGGCTCCGTCGCCGCCGTGTCGCGCAAGTGGATCTCTGAGGTCATCATGCGCATCATGGACATCATCATGTCCTTCCCCGGCATTGCCCTGGCGGCCACGCTTGTCATTGTGTTCGGCCAGAATCTGACGACGCTCGTGTTTGCCATCGGTTTCCTCTATATCCCGCAGATTGCGCGTATCGTGAGGGCCAATGTCGTAAGCGAATACGGGCATGACTACGTGCGCGCCGTTGTGGTTTCCGGCGCCCGTGCCCCGTGGATTCTTGTCAAGCATGTTATGCGCAACTGCGCCGCGCCTGTCATGGTGTTCACCATCGTGCTTGTGGCCGATGCCATCGTGTTTGAGGCGTCGCTGTCGTTCCTAAACGCCGGCATCCCCGAGCCTGCCGCCACGTGGGGCAACGTGCTTGCCTCCGCGCGTCAGGGCGTCATGCTCGGCTACTGGTGGCCCGCCCTCTTCCCGGGTGTCGCCATCATCGTGACCGTGCTTGCGCTCAACATCCTCTCCGAGGGCATCACCGACGCCATGGCCGCCCCCAAGGCAGCCATCAAGCCGAGCGACCCCGACCTCAACGCCGAGCGCGAGGCCGACCGCCTCGTGTCCGACCCCAAGTTGGCATACAAGGCTCAGGCCGCCTCGCTGCAGGCCCGTCTCGACCAGCTCAAGAGCGTCGAGCTGCAGCGCAAGGACCGCTTTGCACCGCACTATGAGGTGCCGCCGATTCTCGAGGTCAAGGACCTGTGCATCAAGTTCCCGCGCCACGGCGACGTCAACGTCGTGGACCATGTGAGCTTCGAGGTGCGTCCGCGTCAGACCATGGGCCTCGTCGGCGAGTCGGGCTGCGGCAAGTCCATCACCTCGCTCACCATCATGGGCCTGCTCGACCCGAAGGCGCAGATTTCCGGCCAGATTCTCTATAATGGCAAGAACCTGCTCGATCTCTCCGAGAAGGAGATGAACGACCTGCGCGGCCATGAGATTGCCATGGTGTACCAGGACGCCCTCTCCTCGCTCAACCCCTCGATGCTCATCCGTGCGCAGATGAAGCAGCTCACCAAGCGCGGTGGCACCCGTACCGCCGAGGAGCTTCTCGAGCTCGTGGGCCTCGACCCCAAGCGCACGCTCGACTCCTACCCGCACGAGCTTTCCGGCGGCCAGCGCCAGCGTGTGCTTATCGCCATGGCCCTGACGCGCGACCCCAAGCTCATCATCGCCGACGAGCCCACCACCGCTCTGGACGTGACCGTGCAGAAGCAGGTAGTCGACCTGCTCAACAAGCTTCAGAAGGAGCTCGGCTTCGCCATGGTGTTCGTGAGCCATGACCTGGCGCTCGTCGCCGAGGTGGCCAACTGCATCACGGTCATGTACGCCGGCCAGGTTGTGGAGCAGGGCTCGGTCAACGACATCCTGACCAACCCGGTGCACGAGTACACGCGCGGCCTTCTGGGCTCGGTGCTCTCCATCGAGGCCGGCGGCTCCGCCAACCTCTCCGGCGCCGACTCCGCCACGCGCCTGCACCAGATTCCGGGCTCGGTCCCCTCGCCGAAGGACTTCCCCGAGGGCGACCGCTTTACGCCGCGCTCGAGCCACCCCGACAAGGTGTCGCCCGTGCGTCCCGTGCTCAAGACCATCCCCGGCACGCATCACTGCTACGCCGAGCTGCCTGAGGCGGAGCTCAAGCGCCTCGGCATCGAACCGTACAACGCTGGAGGTGTCGAGTAATGGCTGAAAACACCAACGCCGCCGGCGTGGAGCCCATCATCCGTCTTGAGGACGTCACGGTGACGTTCAAGACGCGCACCGGCTCCCTGCTGCATCCCAACAAGATTCAGGCGCTCAAGGGCGTGTCCCTTTCGCTCATGCCCGGTGAGACCATCGGCCTCGTGGGTGAGTCGGGCTGCGGCAAGTCGACCACGGCGAACGTCATGATCGGCCTGCAGAAGCCCACGACGGGCAAGGTCTACTTCAAGGGCGTCGATGTCACGAACCGCTCGGCGGCCGACCGTCGCCGTATCGGGCGCGTCATCTCCGTCGTTTTCCAGGATCCGGCCACTGCGCTGAACGCCCGCATGTCCATCCATGACCAGCTGCTCGATCCGATGCTCGTGCATAAGATCGGCGACAAGGAGTCGCGCGAGAAGCGCGTCTACGAGCTCATCGAGCAGGTGGGCCTGCCCACCTCGGTCATGGACGCCTTGCCCGGCCAGCTTTCCGGCGGCCAGCGGCAGCGCGTCGCTATCGCCCGTGCGCTCTCGCTCAAGCCCGACGCCATCATCGCCGACGAGCCTACGAGCGCCCTGGACGTGTCGGTACGCGCCCAGATCCTCAACCTGCTCATGGACCTCAAGAAGGACCTGGGCCTGGCCATGGTCTTCATCAGCCACGACATCCAGACGGTGCGCTACATCTCCGACCGCATCGTCGTCATGAACGGTGGCAAGCCTGTGGAGGAAGGCACTGCAGAGCAGGTCTTCAACAATCCGCGCGACGAGTACACTAAGCTTCTCCTCGGCGCGGCTCCCTCGCTGCTCTACCCGGATTTGGGCAAGTAAGCGCGTTGGAACGTCCGAGCAAGTATCTGTAGCACGAAACGAAAGAGTGGACTCATGGATCCCAAGTGCATCAAAGGCGTCATTCCTCCCGTAGTCATCCCCCTGACCGCCGAGCGCACACTCGACCTCAAGGCCTTCACGCGCAACATCAATCGCATGATCGATGCCGGCGTCGACGGCCTGTTCTTCCTGGGTTCCTCGGGCGAGGTCGCCTTCCTGACCGACGCCCAGCGCCAGCATGTCCTTCAGGAGGCTGTGTCCATCGTCCGCGGCCGCGTGCCTGTCCTTGCCGGCATCATCGACATGGAGACGCTGCGCGTCATCGATCAGGCCAAGCGCGCCGAGGCCATCGGCGTCGACGGCCTCGTTGCCACGGCTCCCTTCTACGCCCTCGGCGGCCCCAAGGAGACCGAGCGCCACTTCCGCGACATCCGCGACAACACCGACCTGCCCCTGTTCGCCTACGACCTGCCCGTGTGCGTGCACACGAAGCTCGACCCGACGATGCTCGTCCGTCTCGGCAAGGACGGCGTGCTCCAGGGCGTGAAGGACTCCTCCGGCGATGACGTGTCGTTCCGCTGGCTTGTGCTTGAGAACGAGGACGCCGGCCACCCCCTGCAGCTGCTCACCGGCCACGAGGTCTGCGTCGACGGTGCCTATCTCGCCGGTGCCGACGGCTCGGTGCCCGGTCTGGCCAACGTCGATCCCTACAGCTACGTCGAGATGTGGCGCGCCTTCCAGGCCAAGGACTGGGACAAGGTCAAGGAGCTGCAGGACCATGTGGCTCGCCTTATGTTCCTGACCCGTGTCGTCAAGGCCACCGTGGGCTTCGGTGCCGGCGTCGGCGCCTTCAAGACCGCCCTTTGGCAGATGGGCATCTTTGAGACGAACCAGATGCGCGAGCCCGTCCAGCCCCTCGTGGGTGCCGACGTGGAGGCCATCTGCGGCGTCCTCAAGACCGCTGGCCTCATTCCTGAGGATCAGCCTGTCCGCGCTTAGTTTAAGAAAAGGAGAGCGGGGAATGACGATTGCATCATCCTCCGCCGCCATGCAGGGGGGCGAGTCCGCACGTGTGGGCTCGTCCCCCTTTTCTGTGGTGGCGCTCGACATCGGTGGCACGAAGATGGCGGGCTGCGTGGCCGTGTACGCACATCCCGGCGCAAAGCCCGAGGTCACGCTGCGCCGCAGTGTGCCAACGCTCGCCCAGCAAGGTGGGGCCGACGTGCTTGCACGTGCATGCGAGCTTGCGAGCGGCCTTGTGGAACAGGCCCGCGCGCTTGAGGGCGTGCGGTTTGAGGGCGTCGGCGTGAGTTCTGCTGGCAGCATCAGGGAGAGCGATGGGCTCATCGCCTTTGCCAACGACCTCATGCCCGGCTGGATGGGCCAGCCGCTGGGCGCGGAGCTCGAGCGCGTGTGCGAGGCCCCCGTGGCGGTCCTCAACGACGTGCACGCCCATGCGATGGGCGAGCTGCGCCATGGTGCGGCCAAGGGCTCGAGCGTCGCCATCATGGTGGCGGCGGGCACGGGCCTGGGCGGCGCCGTTATCGTCAACGGACAGGTTCTCGGCGGCGCGCATGGCTATGCGGGCACGCTCGGCCACGTGCTGCACCCAGCTGCCCTGGGACATCCGAGCGGTTGGGCGGGCACAGGGCATCTCGAGAGCGTCGTCGCAGGCAGCGGCATCGAGGAGTGCTACCGTGCGCTCGGCGGCGAGGCCATATCGGGTGGCGAGATCTCCAAGCGCGCTAATGCGGGCGAGGGGATGGCTCTCGCGGTCATAGAGCAGTCGGGCCGCAGCTTGGGTGAGGCGATCGCGTCGTGGTGCGACGTGCTCGACCCCGAGGTGGTCGTTCTGGCTGGCTCGGTGTGCAAGGCCGGGCCGCTATGGCGCAACGCCCTGGAAGACGGCCTGCGCGGTTTTATCCTGCCCGAAATGGCAGACCTGCGCATCGCCGACGCCGAGCTGGGCGACGATGCGCCGCTTATCGGCGCCGCCGAGAAGCTGCTCGACAAGGTAGCACCTGCTCGATAGAGGAATTCCCGGCGCATGGTGAGTCTCGGCCCACCTGCGCCCATTCATGTGAAAGGACGCGAATCCATGAACCCAGTGATTGAATCCATCAAGGGCAAGCTCATCGTGAGCTGCCAGGCCTATATGGGCGAGCCACTGCGCCACCCTGAGACGATGGCCCAGATGGCTCGCGCATGCGAATTGGGCGGCGCAGCGGCCATCCGCTGCCAGGGCCTCTCCGACATCGCGGCCATCAAGGGGCGCGTGGAGGTGCCCGTCATCGGCCTGTGGAAGGAGGGCCATGAGGGTGTCTACATCACGCCGACCCTGCGCCATGCCATGGCGTGCGTGAACGCCGGCTGCGACGTCGTGGCGCTCGATGCCACGGACAGGCCTCGCCCCGACGGCAGCACCTTCGAGGAGATTGTCGCCGGCATCCGCGCGCAGAGCGACGTGCTCATCATGGCTGACTGCGCCACCATCGAGGACATCCGCCGCGGCGTGGCAGCCGGCTGCGACCTCGTGTCCACCACGCTGTCGCACGGTGTGGCGGCTATCGACTGCACGATGGCCGACGGCCCCGACCTGCCCCTTTTGTGCAAGGCGTGTGAGGAGTTCCCGGGATTCCCGGTTGTGTGCGAGGGGCGCGTGCATTCGCCGCAGGACGCGAAGGATGCGTTGGAGGCCGGTGCGTGGAGCGTCGTCGTGGGGACGGCCATTACGCACCCGACGAGCATCACGTCGTGGTTCTGCGATGCGATGAAATAAGGGTGACTCCTCAGGCCTGGACGAAAGGTTCAGTGCTCAAACAGTTCCTAAAAGAAGGGGCCCTACTTGGGCCTCTTCTTTTAGGAAAACTGCGCCTGAACCTTTCGTCCGGGCCTCCGGAATGTCGTCCTTGTTCATGCGGCTGAGGGGGTAAACCCTTCAGCGCATAGGGGCAGGCAAGGAACGAGGGCTTGCAGGCGGATGGTTGTTAAAAGAGCAGCTTGCCTCTGAGGACGACGTGCTTGACCTCGAGGGTCTGCTTGTCGAGGAGGACGAGGCTGGCGGTGTGGGTGGGGGTGAGGGAGCCGTAGGCGGCGCTGACGCCGAGGGCGCGGGCGGGGTTGCTGGAGGCGGCGCGCACGGCGTCGTGCAGGGGGATGCCCATCTCGGTCACGGCCGTGCGCAGGCACGACATCTGGTCGCTTGCGGAGCCGGCGAGGGTGCCGTCGGGCAGGGTGCAGCGGCGGCCCGCAAGCGTGAAGTTTTGGCCGCCGAGCTCGTACTCGCCGTCGTCGAGGCCGCAGCAGCGCAGGCTGTCGGAGATTATGATCATGCGGTCGGCCCCGAACAGGTCAAACGCCAGACGCACCATGGCGGGGTGCACGTGGACGCCGTCGGTGATGAGCTCGGGCGTGACGCCTGCGGCTTCCACGCCGGCCGCAATGGGGCCGGGCTTGCGGTGGTGCAGCGACGGCATGGCGTTGAAGAGGTGCGTCATGTGCTGCGCCCCCGCCTTGAAGGCTGCGCAAGCTGTGTCGTAGTCGGCGCACATGTGGGCGAGCGACACGCGTATCTGGCCCGATACCTCGCGGATGAAGTCGAGGTTGCCGGGTTCCTCGGGGGCCACGTCCACAAGCTTGATGCGGCCGCGCGCGGCCTGCTGCAGCTCGCGGAACTCGCTCATGCTTGCGGGGCGCACGTACTCGGGGTTCTGGGCGCCCACCTTGTCGGGGGAGATGTAGGGGCCTTCCATGTTCATGCCAACAAGCGCGGACTCAGCCTGTTCCGCCTCGAATGCGCCGACGTTGGACATGATGGCCATGAGCCTGTCATGGGGCAGCGTCATTGAGGCTGGGCAGATGGCCGTGACGCCGCGCCGCGCCTCGTAGGCAGCCATGCGGTGCAGGCCCTCGGCGCTCGCGTCGGACAGGTCGTCGCCCATGCAGCCGTGAAAGTGCAGGTCGATGAGGCCGGGGATGACGTAGCAATTGCTCGCGTCAAGCTCAAGGCCGTCGCAGGTCGCGCTGTTGTCAGCGATGAGGCTGCCGCCAACCCAGACGTCGCCGGCCGCAAAGCCGTCTTCGGAAAAAACCATGCCACCCGTAACGCAACGTACCTGGTCAAGCGTATCGTTCATATACCTTGCCTTTCAAAAAAGCCGTGAGCCCAATGTCGGGCCCACGGCTTGCGTGATGTATGGCTTTACCGTGCTGACTCCTACAGCAGGCTGGCGGCCTCTTTGTCCAGCACGACGGTGACGTCGGGGTGGAACTGCAGGATGGAGGCAGGCACGCGGGGGGTCACGGGGCCGGTGAGGGCGTCGCGCACGATTTGGGCCTTCGCGGTGCCGTTGGCCACGAGGAGGAGCTTGCGGGCGCGCATGATGGTGCCGATGCCCATGGAGCGTGCGTGCGTGGGCACCTCGTCGATGGAGTTGAACAGGCGGGAGTTGGCCTCGCGGGTCATCTCAGTGAGCTCGACGCGGTGGGTCTGCTTCTCAAAGACGTCGTCGGGCTCGTTGAAGCCGATGTGGCCGTTGTGGCCGATGCCGAGCAGCTGGATGTCCACGCCGCCGGCCTCTTCGATGGCGCGGTCGTAGGCGTCGACGCCGTCGGTCACGTCGAGGGCCTGGGCGTCGGGCGTGTGCGTCTTGGCGACGTCGATGTCCACGTGGTCGAAGAGGTTCTGCTGCATGAAGTAGCGGTAGCTCTGGGGGTGCGTGCCCTCAAGGCCGCAGTACTCGTCGAGGTTGAACGACTGGCACTGCGCGAAGCTGAGCTGCCCGGCCTCATAGCGCTTCACCAGGTCGGCGTACAGGCCGATGGGGGTGGTGCCCGTCGCAAGGCCCAGGACGCAGGCAGGCTTGGCCTTGATGACGGCGGCGATCTCGTCGGCCGCCAGGCGGCTCATCTCTTCATAGGTATCGGCAACGATCAGCTTCATGCCACATGCCTTTCTAAAGCGAAAACTACAGCGGAAAAAGCGGACGGTCCAAATGGTACCACGCGACTTGCATTCGGCCTCCCTGAGTGGGATTTGTCCAGCTATCGGCTACAAAAGTCTGTCTGGTAACGGTTTGCCTCCCCGTTTGGGAAGCCGGGGTATAATGCAGCCCCGGTTTATAAAACGTGCCTTGGCTAAAGACGAGGGAGGCCCCTGTGGATGTGAAGCGTTGCGCGGCCGTGGTGGCCGCCGCCGAGTGCGGCACGATGTCCGCCGCCGCCAAGAAGCTCGGCTACACGCCCTCGGGCATCATCCGTCTCGTGGATTCCCTCGAGGAGGAGCTGGGCTTCTCGGTGCTCGTGCGCAAGACGACCGGCGTGGAGCTCACGCCCGAGGGTCGCCGGATGCTGCCGCTTTTCGAGCAGATCACCTCGGCCGACGCACAGGTGCGCCAGACCGCCGCGCGCATCAGGGGGATGTCGGAGGGTGCCATCGTCATCGGCGTGCAATCCAACGTCGCCTCCTATTGGTTGCCCGACGTGCTGGCCGACTTCCAGGCGCGCTACCCCAACCTGCAGGTGCGCGTGGTGGAGGAGGGCACCGACCAGCTGCGTCGCCTGCTCGAGCAGCGCCGCATCGACTGCATGGTGTTTTACGAGGGGCACGCTAAACTCGACTGGATGCCGTTGGGCCGCTGCGAGCTCGTGGCATGGGTGCCAGCCGCTTCCCATCTCGCGCAGAACTCAAGCGTGCTCCTTGCCGAGCTGCAAGGCGAGCCGTTCATCCGCATCCATCCGGCCGACGAGACCTACGAGGAGAAGATCCTGCGCGAGAAGAGCGTCGAGCCCAACGTGCGCTTCGCCACCGACGACACGTTCACCGCGTTTCGCATGGTGGGCGCGGGGCTAGGCTGCACGCTGTGCATGGGGGGCATCGCCGACGCGTTCTCGGGCGCGGTGCGCGTCATGCCGCTGTCGCCTCAGCGTTTCTTTGAGTACGGCATCGCGACCCTGCCGGGTTCGGTGCTTTCGCCCGCCATGGAGGAGTTCGTCTCGGTGGCCAAGGAGCATGCCGGCGACTGGCCGATCCTCGCTGAGGGGTAGCGAGTTCTCAAGCTGGGATTATACGGTGGCCACGAGGGCGCGACGCACCGCCCACTTAGAGATTCGCGGCTCTGCCCGCCTTCGAAAACGCCTTCTCTGCGCAAGCCAGCAAGCCTGCCAGCCTCTCCCTGTTTTTCGCAAGATACGCCAGGCCGTACTCGGTGTACACGTCTATGGCCAGCGGCACATTGAGCAGACTTTCGTAGAGAGGGGAGAGCTGCTCGGGCAGCAGGTAAATTGCCTTGTCGTTGAGATAGGACTTGAGCAGGGCCGGCGCGTCGGGAGCCCCGACCTCGATGAGCTGCACATTGCCCAGGCCGTGTTCGTCAAGCCATAGACGCAGGCTCTTTGTCCATAGCGCGGAGTAAACGTATACCTTCTGGCCTACCAGGTCCGCCCCTTCGATGGTCGTCTTTCGCGACAGGGGATTTCCCATCGACATGAGGCAGCACCGCCGCGTGCGGATGAGCGGAAGAAAATCCATGCCGTCCTCCTGTGGGTCGATCCATTCGATGATATCGGCCCTTTCCTCGCGCAGAGCATTTACGAAAAGGTCTATCGGTTCGGCAGAGCCGAGGTCGACGTATTCCAAATCGCACGAGCTTTCGTTGTACATATACGTTCTGACAAAATGCTTGTAGAGCGAAAGCGTGTGGTCGTGTGATATTCCCAGGCGGATGGGCTGGCGCGCATCGGCATCGGCCAGCTTGCGGCAGCGCCGTATGACCTCTTGTGTCGAGATGAGCGTCTCACGGCACCACGCGTAAAACTCCCGGCCCGCTGGCGTCATGGCGGCCCCGGTGTTGTCTCGCGTGAAAAGGCTGCAGCCGACTTCCCGTTCGAGCCGTTTGACCTGCTGCGACACAGATTGGGGAGTGACGTAGGAAGCTTGGGCGGCCTGTGCGAAACTGCCGGTTTCCGCAACTGCGCAGAACGCCTTGCACTGCTCGGTGTTCAATGCCATGTCCTCCCTCGAAGAGCGTTGGATGACTCACAGGACAGCCGCGCGGGCCTGTTCGGTGGGATGTAGCTTGATTGTGGGCTTTCCCTTTGGGCTGGTCAACCAGCAGACCCCAATTATTTCGTTGGGGCGCCCCGCAAAAGACTCGCACTTCCGCCGGCACGGCCACGCATCTTTAATAGGGGCTAATCCGCAGGCCAAGGGGGCCGAGGACAACTGAGAAGGGTGTGGCCATGCAAACAGTCACGCGTAGGGGATTTGTTCAGACCGCGGCTATGGGGGCGGCAATTGCAGGCATGGCGGGGGCAGCCATGGGAGCGCAGCCCGCTTGGGCCGAAATTGCTGACGAAAATGCCACTTGGGATGCTGAGTATGAC
>CAKUKJ010000035.1 GCA_934662525.1 uncultured Coriobacteriales bacterium
GGTCGTCAGCGCGCTGCAGGCGGAGGTCGACGGCGGGGCGGTGGACCTCGACGCGTTCAAGGTCGAGATGGAGGCCCAGCGCCAGCGTGCCCGCTCACAGGTGAAGGACGTCGTGTGGGGCAAGTTCGACACCGTGTGGGTGGCCCTGGCCGACAAGTTCAAGTCCGAGGAGTTCGTGGGCTACGACCAGGACTCCTGCGACACCGTCGTGCGCGCCCTCGTGGCCGACGAGAAGAGCGTCGAGAGCGCAAGCGCCGGCGACAAGGTGGACGTGCTGCTCGAGCGCACGCCCTTCTACGCCGAGAAAGGCGGCCAGTGCGGCGACACCGGCTTCATCGAGGCAGACGGCTTCAAGCTCCAGGTTCTCGACACCACCTATGCCGAGAAGGTTCTGACCGTCCACCATTGCCAGGTGCTTTCGGGCTCCGTGCACGTGGGCGACGAGTGCAACGCCGCCATCGACGTCATGGCCCGCGCGCGCATTGCCCGCAACCATACCGCCACGCACATCCTGCACGCGGCGCTTCGCCAAGTGCTCGGCACCCATGTCAATCAGGCAGGCTCTCTCGTCGAGCCTTCGCGCCTGCGCTTTGACTTCACGCACTTCCAGGCCGTGACCCCCGCCGAGCTTGCCGAGGTCGAGCGCATCGCCAATGAGAAGATTATGGCGGCCCTGCCCGTCACCACGCGCGTCATGAGCCTGGACGAGGCCCGTGCCTCGGGAGCAACGGCCCTCTTCGGCGAGAAGTACGGCTCCGAGGTGCGCGTCGTCGACGTCGAGGGCTTCTCCCGCGAGCTGTGCGGCGGCACGCATGTGCGCAACTCTTCCGAGTGCGGCCTTGTCAAGATCGTCTCCGAGGGATCCGTCGCTGCCAACGTGCGCCGTATCGAGGCCGTGACCTCCTTCGACGCCCTGGCGTACCTCAACGAGCAGCAGGCGTCCCTCAAGCAGGCGGCCGAGCTCCTGAAGGTCGCCCCCGGCGAGGTCGTCAAGCGCGTCGAGGACAACCTGGCCACCATCAAGCAGTATGAGGACGCCGAGAAGAAGGCCAAGGCCGCCTCGGTGGCCGCCATGGTCGACGAGGCCCTCGCCGGCGTCGTCGATGCGGGCTATCCCGTGTGCGTCGCACGCTTCGACGGCCTCGACGCCGAGGGCCTGCGCAGCGAGTGGGACCTCGTGCGCGGCAAGCTCACGGCCCCGGGCGCGTGCGTCTTCGCCAGCGTGAACGAGTCCGGTGCGCCCATCCTGCTCGCCGCGGGCTCCGACGAGGCCGTCGCCGCGGGCTTCAACGCCGGCAAGGTCATCAAGGCCATCTCCCACGCCATCAAGGGCGGCGGCGGCGGCCGTCCCCAGATGGCCCAGGCGGGCGGCAAGGACGCTGCAGGCATTGACGAGGCCCTGAAGCTCGCCCGCGAGCTTTTCACGGCCGGTAACTAGCTTGCAAGCCCTCGCGCTCGATATAGGGGATGCCCGCGTTGGCGTGGCCAGCGGCAGCACGCGCTCAGGCATCGCGATGCCCGTGTGTGTGCTGCCGGCCCACGAGGTGTTTTCGCATGCGCCAAGCTTTCGGCGCGTTGTGGAGGACCATGAGCCCGACGTGCTTGTGGTGGGCAGACCGCTCACGTTGCAGGGCGAGCCGGGGCCGCAGGCTGCCAAGCTCACGCAGTTGGGAACACAGATCGCGCAGCGTTGCGGCCTTCCGGTCGAGTTTGTCGATGAGCGCCTCACCTCAAGCGAGGCCAAGCGCATCCTGCGCGAGCAGGGTCTGAACGAAAAGCAGATGCGCGGCAAGGTCGACAGCGTCGCGGCGTCGCTGTTCCTCCAGGTCTGGCTTGACATCAAGAAGAACGAGACGATGGGAGATGCATGAGCCTCCAACCGTTTGACCCCTCGTCGCTGAAAGACGACGCCTCGGGAAACTCGGGCATTGCGAATAACGCCCAACCCATGCACCGCATGCGGACGTCTTACAACGACGCAAAAACGCGCAAGGAACATGCTCACAAGGGCTCGACGCCCCTACGGATTGTTGTGATCGGGCTCGTGTGCTTCTTCGCCGTCGTGGGTGTCATCGTCGCCGTGAACGCCTCGCAATGCTCCATGAAGCTCGCCGTCATCGAGCAGGAGCGTGCGGAGACCACGGTGGACATTCCCAACGGCTACGGCACGGGCGACATCTCGCGGCTCTTGCGTGACGAAGGCGTCATCTCCTCCACCACCGCCTTTATTCAGGCCGTCGCCGCGCAAGGTGCCGAAGGCGCGTTGCAGGCCGGCACATACACGTTCACCAAGGACATGACCTACGAGCAGATCGTTTCCATGCTCGTCGCCGGTACGGCCGCCTCGGGCGTCTCCATCACCATCCCCGAGGGTTTCACGGTCGCGCAGACGGCCCAGCGTTTCGCCGAGACCTTCGACTTCACGTATGACGACTTCATGGCGCAGGCGAAGGCATCCAACTATGTCGGCGAGTTCACGTTCTTGAACGGTGCGTACAACGACTCTCTCGAAGGCTTCCTCTTCCCCAAGACATACACTTTCGAAGACGAGGTCACCCCTGACGTCGCCATTCGCACGATGCTGCAGCAGTTCCAGACCGAGACCGCCTCGATTGACTGGAGCCATGTGGGTCAGGGGACAACGACGCTGAGCGAGTATCAGGTCATCTGCATGGCGTCGCTCATCGAGCGCGAGACTGCCGTGGAAGACGAACGTCCCAACGTGGCATCCGTCATCTACAACCGCCTCAACGCCGGCATGTACCTGCAGATTGACGCGGCTATTGCGTATGCGCTCAACAAGTCCGACCTTTTGACCTATGCCGACCTCGAGGTGGACTCGCCGTACAACACCTACACCAACTACGGCCTTGTGCCCGGCCCCATCTGCTCGCCGTCCCTCTCGTCAATCAATGCGGTCATCAACGCCGCCCAAACCAACTACTATTACTATGTCGCCTCGCCCGCGTTGGACGGCACGCATGTCTTCTGCGAGACCGAGAGCGAGTTTGCCGAGGCACGCGACGCTTACAGCGCCGCCGCCGGCATCACGGGATAAACCATGGGCATCGTATCCCCGCAGCGCTATCTCACCTCCATCGACGTCATCGACCTCGACGACCTCGTGCGCTGCGGGGTTCGGGCCCTTCTGCTCGACCGTGACAACACGGTCATCCCACGCTCGACGGGTGTGGCCCCCGCGCCCGTCGAGGCTTGGATGCGAGGCGCCCGTGAGAGGGGCCTTCGCATCTGCTTTGTCTCCAACAACGATTATGAGAACGTCGAGCCGACTGCTCGTCTCTACGGGGCCGGACTTGTCGCCAAGGCGCACAAGCCCCGGCCCGACGGGTTGTTGCAGGCCGCACGGCAGCTGGACGTCGAGCCAAGTTCGTGCTTTGTCGTGGGCGACCAGCTCTACACGGACATCTTCGCCGCAAAGCTCGCGCATATGAGGCACGCTCTCGTCGTGCCTCAGTGCGCCCAAGACCTGTGGTATTCTCCGCCCATGCGTGCCATGGAGTGTTTGCTCTTGCACGGTCTCAAGCCTGCAAGCACGTGGTTCCCGCTTTCATGTTAGAGGCCGTCGTCGCCCTTGCGCGTGCCGTCTTCGCGCTCGTGTACTTGGCCCTGCTTGTCTGGGCGGCGTATGTCGACGCTCAGAGCAGGGTCATTCCCAACGCGAGCGTCGTCGCGCTTGCCCTATGGGGGCTCGTGGGCCATATCCCTTTCGTTTTGGGCTTCCTTCCGCCTTTTCTGCCCTCCCTTTCTTCATGCGTCATCAGCGCGGTTGCCGTCGTCGCGGTTTTTCTCGCCTTTGAGATGGTATGGCGCACGGTCAACAAGGGGAGACACGGCATGGGCATGGGCGACATCAAGCTCGTGGGTGCGGTTTGCCTTGCGATGGGCCCCTGGGCGTTTCCGTGCTTTGCCGCTGCTTGCCTTTCCGCCGTCTTCATCGAGACGTTGCGTCACAACAGGACGTTTGCCTTCGGACCGTATTTGTGCGCGTGTTTTGCAGTTTGCCTCATATACCTCGTCGTCTCAAACTGAGGTATGCGCCCCACTTGAAGATGGTAAAATCACTGCCGATACTACGATGTGCGACAACGACGAGCTGTGAGCGTGGATGACAGGCAAGCCTGAAGACGAAGAGGGCTATACGCGCCATGTGGGGTGCGACCATATCTTTTTCATCGGCTTCCTGGGGGCGGGCAAGTCCACGGTGGCGCGCAACCTGGGCCGCCTGTTCAACCGACGCCATCTCGACACCGACCGCATGGTTGTGCACCGCGAGCAGCTGAGCGTGGCCGAGATTTTCCAAACGGCAGGCGAGGAGCATTTTCGCCAGCTCGAGCATGTCGCGCTCGAACGTCTCAAACATGAGAAGAGCTGCCTTGTGTCGTGCGGGGGAGGCATTGTGGAGAATGCCGACAACGTCGCCCTCATGCGGTCCATGGGCAAGGTCGTCTTCCTCGACCTCGACCTCGACGACGCCTTGGGTCACATCACCCATCCCGAGATTCGCCCCGACTTGGGTGACTACGACCATGCCAAGGCGCTGCTTGCACATCGCCTGCCCCTCTATCAGGCAGCCGCAGATTACACGGTGGACATCCGCGGGCTGTCTTTCTCCGACGTTGCCTACAAGGTCGGGGGCCTGCTGTACGAGGAAGGGCTCCTCTAGAGCAGCGGCGCGCAGTCAAACCCACCTTACGAGAAAGGTGTTTTGCCATGTCCGTTCAAGACCGGATTGCCAAGATTCGCCGCCTGATGGAGGAGCGGGGCTACGATGCGCTTGTGCTGCGCAACAACCCCGACCTGCGCTGGCTCACCGGGGCTTCGCGCGTGTTCGACTTCGAAAGCGCCCATACGGCCTTCATCACGCAGGACAAGCTCTTCTTCCATACGGACTCGCGCTACTACAACACGTTCATCGAGCGCCTCGGTGCCGACGGACCCTGGAAGTTCGACATGGAGCAGTGCGACATGGCCGCCTGGGTGGCCCGCAAGTCCTACGAGAACCATGTGGGGTCGGGCGTCATCTGCATCGAGGACACCATGACGCTTGCACAGGCGCGCGAGCTCGACCGTGCCTTCGAGGACCGCTCGCTTGCCCCCCGTTTCGCGCAGCTTCATGGCGACATCATCGCCTTGCGCGCCATCAAGGACGCCGACGAGATAGCCCTCATGCGGCGCGCGCAGGCCGTGACCGACGAGGCGTTCTTGCATATGTGCGACGTCATCCGCCCCGGCCTGACGGAGATGGAGCTGCGCGTCGAACTCGACAACTACATGCTTACCCACGGCGGCGACGCCCTGTCGTTCGACACCATCATGGCGAGCGGCCCCAATTCGGCGAACCCCCATGCCATGCCGGGGTCGCGCCAGGTGGAGGTCGGCGACTTCGTGCTCATGGACTACGGCGCGGGTCTGGGCGATTACCGCTCCGACATGACGCGCACCGTCGTGGTGGGGGAGCCGTCTGCCAAGCAGCGTGAGATCTACGACGTCGTTCGTCGCGCGCACGAGACCTGCACCGCCGCCATCCGCCCGGGCATGAAGTGCCGCGAGATTCACGAGCTGGCCGTCAAGGTCATCTCCGAGGCCGGTTATGGCGACTGCTTCGCGCACGGTCTGGGCCATGGTGTGGGCATCGACATCCACGAGCTTCCTCGCATCGGCCGCACCACGACCGACGTCTATGAGCCAGGCATGGTTTGCACCGTGGAACCCGGCATTTATCTGCCGGGTTTTGGCGGTGTGCGCCTGGAGGACTACGGCGTCATCACCGACGAGGGCTTCGAGCCCTTCACCCGTTCCACGCACGACCTCGTGGTCGTTCCCGCATAAGGTTGTTTTTGGGAAATGCGTGCGCGGTGTGCCGCAGCGCCACCTTTGGGTATTGTGCAGCGTGCCCGCACTGATATATCATTCCTAAGTTGTTTAACTGCCTGGTCATACGCCGGGCATTCCGCGATTGAAAGGTTTTCCTGTGGCTACTCTGGGTATCACCGATCTTAAGGCCGGTCTGGGCGTCAACATCAACGGCAAGGACTGCATCGTCCTCGAGGCGCAGCACGTCAAGCCGGGCAAGGGCAACACCTACGTGCGCACCAAGTACAAGGACATCCGCACCGGCCGCGTGAACGAGCAGAACTTCCAGCAGTCCGCCAAGTTCGAGAGCGTCCGCATGGAGACCCGCGAGATGCAGTATCTCTACAACGACGGCGACAACTTCTGGTTCATGGACAACGACACCTATGAGCAGATTCCCGTCGAGGCTGCCACGGTGGGCGACGACGCCAAGTGGCTCAAGGAGAACGACGTCTGCCTGATGCAGTACGCCAACGGCGTGCTCTACGCCGTCCAGCCCCCGATGTTCATCGAGGCCGAGATCACGGAAACCGAGCCCGGCTTCAAGGGCGACACCGTGCAGTCCGGCACCAAGCCCGCCGTCATCGAGACCGGCGCGACCGTCCAGGTTCCCATGTTCGTCAACGTCGGCGACCGCATCAAGATCGACACCCGCGAGGCCAAGTACATCTCTCGCGTCTAGCTCGGCGCCCAATGCGTTGCCAAGGAGTCCCTGACTTGCACAGTTGCAGGTCGGGGACTCCTTTTCTTATTTGAGCGTAACGCCTACCAGCACGGTCTCAGGCTTGAGCGTCACGCCGAATTTCTCATGCACGCCGTCTTTTACCGCCTGTGCAAGCTCCACCACGTCGGCGCTCCTCGCATGTCCGCGGTTTGTCATGGCGAGGGTGTGCAGGTTGCTGAGTGTGGCTGAGGAGTCCGCCCCATGCACGCCCCATCCCTTATGGAAGCCTGCGCGGTCTATGAGCCAGGCGGCGGACGTCTTTACGTGCTCCTTGTCTTGCGAGGGATAGAGCGGCGCATCGGCGGGCAGCAGCCTCGCGGCTTCCTCGCGGGCCAAGACGGGGTTTGTGAAGAACGAGCCGCTTGACCAGCGGTCGTAGATGGGGGAGGGGCCGTCGGGCTCGGGGTCGGCGACCATGCCTTTGCTCGCGCGCACGCCATATACCGAATCGCGTATGGCGGACAGGTCCATCTCGCAGCCCGTCTCGCAGCCAAGGGCGCGCGCGAGCTGGGCGTGTGCGACGCGGCCCCGGGGCTGCTCCCGCAGCTCAAACTCGGCATCGAGCACAATCCAGCGCGGCGTGTAGGCCCAGCGGCCTGCGTCCTGCGCGTCGTCCATGCTGCGGCGAAGCATGCTTGTGCGGTATCCCAGGGCGAGCTGGGAGCACCCCATGCGATCGACCGTGTTCGTAGCCCGGTCATACAGCCTGACGTTGCGGAGGCATGAGCCCACCTCCTGCCCGTAAGCTCCTAGGTTCTGCATGACGGCGCTGCCGATCTGCCCGGGGATGCCGCTCAGCGCCTCGAGGCCTTCGAGACCGCGCTCCACGCACCATGCGACGAAGTCGTCCCAGGTGTTGCCCACATGCACGCGCACGCGCACGCGATCGTCATCGCGCCATGCCTCAGGCTCCATGCGGGTATGGGTCCTCACCACCATGCCAGGAAACTCCTCGTCGCCGGCAAGCATGTTCGACCCCGACCCAACGACGACGAGTGGAAGGCCCGCCTCGTCTGCCTTCCGGACGCACGTGATGAGCTCGGCCTCCGAGGCCGTTTCCCAAAAGGTTGCAATAGGGCCACCGACTCGCAAGGTGGTAATGTTCTTGAACGCCGTGTCCATCCGACCCATGGGACCTCCCGCCCGCTCGTTCGCCTAGCTTGACCATAATAATCGAGGCTGTCGCATGCGAGAGGGCACATGTTGTGGGAAGATGGGACAATCAAACCTGAAAGGCCCGAAAGGAGGCGAATCGACGATGGCATACGAGGACAAGCTGGCCGAGCTGCTCCCGACAAGCGCACGGCGTGCTCTGGAGGTGCTCGAGCGTGAGGGCAAACAGGCATACGTGGTGGGCGGTTTTGTGCGCGACGCGGTGCTCGGGCGGCCCTGTCATGACGTCGACATCGCCACCGACGCACTGTGGTACCACACACGCGGCTACTTCATCGACGCCGGCTATCGCGTTATCGAGACAGGCTCGGCCCACGGCACGGTCACGGTGCTCATCGACGGCGACCCCATCGAGATCACGACGTACCGCACCGACGGAACGTATTCCGACCATCGTCGGCCCGACACGGTCCGTTTTGTCAAGAACATAGAGGAAGACCTGGCACGTCGAGACTTCACGGTCAACTCGGTGGCGTGGAACCCCCGTCTGGGGCTCGTCGACCCCTTTGGCGGCATGGACGACATGTCGCGCCGGCTCATCCGTTGCGTGGGCGAGCCCAACCGCCGCTTTGATGAAGACGCCCTGCGCATCATGCGCGGGGTTCGTTTCGCGGCCCAGCTCGCTTTCGACATCGACCCCGACACGGCGGCTGCCATCCATGCCAATGCGGGGCTGCTCGACAAAGTCGCCGTGGAGCGCATCGCCCAGGAATGGGACAAGGTCGTCTGCGCCCCCCATGCCGTTGCCGCCCTGCGCTCCTTCCCCGACATCGCGATCGTTGCGGTGCCGCATGTCGCCCCCATGGTGGGCTTCGACCAAAAAAGCCGCTGGCACTGCTACGACGTCTGGGAGCACTGCCTGCACGCCTTGAGCTACTTGCCGGCCGATGCGCCCTCGGCGCTTTGCCATGCCACGCTCCTCCATGACATCGGGAAACCCTCGACGTTTTTGCTGGGAGAAGACGGCCGGGGCCATTTCTACGGGCATGAGGAGGCCGGCGCGCGCCTGCTCGTGCAGGATTACACCCGCCTTCGCTGGCCTGGCGAGGAGCTCCGCCTGATGGAGTATCTCGTGCGCCATCACGACCGTCCGGTGGAGGCGAGCCCCCGGGGCATCCGCCGGGCGCTTGCGCGCGCGAACGGTGCGCTCAACACGGACGCCGCCGGGGCTCGGGAGGCACTGGGGCTTTTGCTCAAGCTCAAACGTGCCGACGCCCTTGCCCATTCACAGCGGGCGATTCGCAAGCGCATGCGCGAAATCGACCATGTGGACGCCGCCTTTGCCGAGGAGCTTGAACGGGGCGGCGCCTTCTGCATGGCCGACTTGGCGGTCGATGGAAACGACCTCATCGAGCTGGGAGTGGCGCGTGGCCCCTATATGGGGTATCTCCTCAGGCGTCTGCTGCACGAGGTCATCGAAGGCGATGTGCCCAACGACCGCGACGCCCTCGTCGCCCATGTCAACGCCATATTGGAGGGCCGTCTCTGATATGTGGGCCACGTGCAGTGCGTTTGCGTAGATTGTCGGGAACTCTGGCATATTTGAGCCAGACCGCATATACTAGACGAGTTGCAGATAGGCAGGCGAACCCTGCCGTATAGTTATGATTTGAAGGGATCTACTTCAGTGCCTAACATCAAGTCTCAGATTAAGCGTGACAAGCAGGCTGCCAAGGCCCGTCTGCGTAACCGTGCCGTCCGTTCCGAGCTCAAGACCGCTGTGAAGCGCGTTCAGGAGGCCGTCGCCGCCGGCAACGTCGAGGCCGCCAACGAGGCTGTCAAGGTTTGCTACCACAAGATGGACAAGGCCGTTTCCAAGGGCGTCATCCACAAGAACCAGTGCGCCAACCGTAAGTCCGGCGTTGCCAAGCTTGTCAACAAGATTTCTGCTTAGTTCTTAGTTTTCAAGCATGCATGAAAGGGCGTCTGGCTACTTGCCGGGTGCCCTTTTTTCGTACCTGAGCCGAGACGTGAAACGGGTTGTATGGCTACTGACGACACCTTCCACATCAGAAACTTCTCCATCATCGCGCATATCGACCACGGCAAATCGACCGTGGCCGACCGCATCCTCGAGCAGACGCACACCGTGGCGCAGCGCGACATGGAGGCCCAGCTGCTCGATTCGATGGATATCGAGCGCGAGCGCGGCATTACCATCAAGAGCCAGGCCGTGCGCGTGGAGTACCAGGCCGACGACGGCGAGCGCTATCAGTTCAACCTCATCGACACGCCTGGGCATGTCGACTTTACCTACGAGGTCTCGCGCTCGCTTGCCGCATGCGAAGGCGCCGTGCTCGTTGTGGACGCCACACAGGGCGTCGAGGCCCAGACGGTGTCCAACGCTCTTCTTGCCATGAACGCCGGCCTCGAGATCGTCCCCGCCATCAACAAGATCGACCTGCCGTCCTCTGATGTCGAGCGCACCAAGTCGGAGATCGAGGAGGGCCTCGCCATCCCGTGCGACGACGCGGTGAGCGTGTCGGGCAAGACAGGCGCGGGCATCCACGAGCTGCTCGAGGCTGTCGTCGCGCACATCCCCGCGCCGCAGGGCGACGAGGACGCCCCCCTCAAGGCCCTCATCTTCGACTCGTACTTCGATCCCTATCGCGGCGTCGTCGCACTCGTGCGCATCGTCGACGGCTCGCTCAAGGCACGCCAGCGCGTGCGTCTCATGTCGAGCGGACTGGTGTTCGAGGTGGAGGAGGTCGGCGTGCGCCGCCCGGCCGAAACCCCGCTGCCCGACCTGGGCGTCGGCGAGGTCGGCTATATGGTGACCGGCCTCAAAGACCCGCTCGACGTGCGTGTGGGCGACACGGTGACCGACGCGGCCCGGCCCGCCGTCGAGGCGCTCCCGGGATACCGCGAGGTCAAGCCCATGGTGTACGCTGGACTGTTCCCCATCGACACCGAAGACTTCGAGAACCTGCGCGACGCCCTCGACAAGCTGCGCCTCAACGACCCGGCCGTCGTCTACACCCCCGAGACCTCCGTGGCCTTGGGCTTCGGCTTTCGCGTGGGCTTTTTGGGCCTGCTGCATATGGAAGTGGTCAAGGAGCGTTTGGAGCGCGAGTTCAACCTCGACCTCATCGCCACGGCCCCCTCGGTGGAGTACAACGTCTATCTCACCAACAAGGAGATGCTCGAGATCACCTCGCCGCAGGAGATGCCCGACCCCTCCAGCATCGACCATATCGAGGAGCCGTACCTCACGGTGAAGGTGCTTGTGCCGCCCGACTATGTGGGCGCGGTCATGGACCTCACCATCGACCATCGCGGCACGTTCCTCAACATGGTGTATCTGAGCCCCACCACGGTGGAGATGCACTGGGAAATGCCGCTCTCCGAGCTCATCATGGACTACTTCGACCAGCTCAAGAGCCGCACGCGCGGGTATGCCTCGCTCGACTACGAGTACAAGGGCTATCAGACGAGCGCCTTGCAGAAGCTCGACATCCTGCTTTCCGGTGAGACGGTGGACGCCCTCAGCTTCATCGTGCACAAGGACAAGGCATACGGGCGCGGCCGCGTGCTGTGCGAGAAGCTCAAAGAGATCATCCCCCGCCAGCAGTTCGAGGTGCCCATCCAGGCGGCTGTGGGCGGGCGCATCATCGCCCGTGAGACGGTGCGCGCGCTTCGCAAGGACGTTTTGGCCAAGTGCTACGGCGGAGACATCTCGCGCAAGCGCAAGCTGCTTGAGAAGCAGAAAGAGGGCAAGAAGCGCATGAAGGCGATTGGCAGCGTGGATGTGCCCCAGGAGGCCTTCATGGCGATTCTCAAGGTGGACGACTAGTGGAGCCCGCGATGTTCGCCCATGCCGGGGAGTCTGACGTGCGCGGCCAGACCGAGGCCTTACGGGCGCGCCTGGCCGCGCACCCCTTCATGCTCGCCCCCAT
>CAKUKJ010000036.1 GCA_934662525.1 uncultured Coriobacteriales bacterium
GCGTGCAGGTGGCCGACACGGCCCGTCTGCCCGAGCTTGAGGAGCAGCTGGTTCGCATGCGTGCCGCCATGCCTGCCGCTGCAAAGGGAGGGGAGTAGCCATGCCGCTCGTCTTCGACCATGTGACCTACCATTACGACACCGAGGTCGTGGGGCCTGCTCTCGACGATGTGTCGCTCACCGTCAACGACGGCGAGTTCGTCGCCTTCATCGGCCACACGGGCTCGGGCAAGTCTACTTTGGCCGAGCACTGCAACGCCACGAAGCTGCCCTCCTCGGGCACGGTGACGATGGACGGCCTGTCCACCGCCGACCGCAAGGCCCGCCGCGAGGTGCGCCGCCTGGTTGGCTTTGTCGCGCAATACCCCGAGTACCAGCTTTTTGCCGAAACCGTGCGCGAGGACGTGGGCTTTGGCCCGCGCAACCTCGGCATGACCCCCGACGAGGTGGACGAGGCCGTGCGCGGCGCCGTCGCCTTGGTGGGCCTGGACTACGACGCCGTGGCCGAGAAGTCGCCGTTCGACCTGTCGGGCGGGCAGAAGCGCCGCGTGGCCCTGGCCGGCATCATCGCGATGCACCCCAAGGTGCTCGTGCTCGACGAGCCCATGGTGGGCCTCGACCCGCGCGGCCGCCGCGAGGTGTTCGACATCGTGAAGTCGCTGCATGCGCGCGGCACCACCATCGTCATGGTGTCGCACTCGATGGAAGACGTGGCCGAGGCCGCCCAGCGCATCGTTGTGCTCGACCACGGCCGCATCATCGACGAGGGCGCCCCCGAGGTCGTCTTCTCGCATGCGACGCTTCTGCACAACGTCGGTCTCGACGTGCCGCTGCCGGCCCGTGTTGCCTATGAGCTGGGTAAACAGGGATTCGACGTGGGGTGCGAGCCGCTTACGCTTGATGCGCTCGCAGACGCCGTCGCGGCGGGCCTGGGCAAAGGCCGCCCATGCGGCGTTGACGCGAGGGCCGGGGCCAGCGTGCAGGCCGCAGTTTCGAAGGGGGGCGATTGCCTGTGAGCTCCTCCATCACCGTCGGCTCGTTCTACAACACCGCCTCGCCGCTTCATTCGCTTGACCCGCGTGTGAAGATGATCATCATGGTGATTTACATGGTGAGCGTGTTTTTGGCGCCGGCTCCCTGGGGCCTTGTCCCGGTCGCCGTCATGCTCGTGCTCGCCACGGCCCTTTCGCATGTGCCGCTGCGCGTTGTGTGCAAGGCCATCAAACCGCTGTGGTTCTTCGTCATCCTCACGATGATCGTGAACATCTTCCTCGTGCGCGAGGGCGAGGTAGCCTTCCACTTCCTGGGCTTCGCCATCACCGACCATGCCCTCATCCAGAGCGTCTACATGGCGTTCCGCGTGTTCGCGCTCATGATGGCGGGTACCCTGTTCTCGCTGGTGACCTCGCCCATCTCCATTACCGACGGCGCCGAGCGCCTGCTTGCCCCACTGGCGCGTTTCGGCGTGCCCGTGCATGAGCTGGCGATGATGTACACCATCGCCATCCGCTTCATGCCCACGCTGTTCGACGAGGTGCAGCACATCATGGCCGCCCAAGCGTCGCGCGGCGCGCGCTTCGACGAGGGCAGGCTCATCGACCGCGTCCGTTTCTTCGTGCCCATACTCGTGCCGCTCTTTGCCAGCGCCTTGCGCCATGCCGAGGAGCTTGCGAGCGCCATGGAGGCGCGCTGCTATGTGGGCGGCGAGGGGCGCACACATTACCATGTCCTTGCAGTGCGCAAGGGCGACTGGGTTGCAATCGCCGTGGCCGTCGTGTATCTGGCAAGCCTCGTTGTGCTTGCGTTTGTCTAGGCTGTAAGGATGAGAGGGGAGCCGCCGATGTCTGGCATTGGGGCGGAGGTTGAGTGCAGCGCGTCGCCTGTCATTCGCGTGATGCAGGCCGCAGATTACGAGCAGGTGCACGACCTTTGGGAGCGCATCCACGGCTTTGCCCTGCGCTCGCTCGACGACTCGCGCGCCTATGTGGAGCGCTTCTTGCAGCGCAACCCCACCACAAGCTGTGTGGCGGAGCTTGACGGGCGCATCGTGGGCAGCATTCTGTGCGGGCACGACGGCAGGCAGGGCAGCTTCTACCATGTCTGCGTGGCCCCCGAGTGCCGCAAGCACGGCGTCGGCAAACAGATGGTGCGCTTTTGCCTGCAGGCCCTCGCAGCCGAGCACATCAGCAAGGCCACGCTCGTGGCCTTCGACGACAACGAGGTGGGCAACAAGTTCTGGAACGGCATCGGGTGGACGGCTCGCAAGGATTTCAACTCGTATGAGTTTGCGCTCAACGCGGAGAACATCACGCGGTATGTGCGTTGAGGCGTCTTGAGGCGTTGCTGCCGGACATTGGGGCTGATGGGGCGGCGGGTGATACCGGCCGCCTTTTTACGGCTCTATAATCCTACAAATCCTATAGGATTGTGTAAGGTATATGAAGAGTTTGCTAAAGGAAAGTTTTTCGTTAGCTACTGTTGACTTAAAGTTAGTTATAACGTATTGTTCGTGTTGTCAGAAGGAGCTAACAAAAAGCACGACAGCAAGCAACTCCGGAAGACAGAGATTCGCCTCCCTCTCCTTTGGGACCCGGTTCTCCCAACCGGGTCCCGTCCCAGAGAGTCGGATGAATCGCTTGGTTTGCCTCCCTCTCCTTTGGGAGCCTGCATTTTCTCCGGCAGGCTCCCGTCCCTTGCCTCCCTCTCCTTGGGCCCCGGCAATCTCTCCCAGAAAGTCGGGGCCCGTCCCAAGAGGGTTGAAGCAGCCTCCCTCTCCTAGGCTCCCGGCCTTCCCAGCCGGGAGCCGTCCCTGAGGGTCCGCTTCGTCGATTTGCCTCCCTCTCCTTGGCCTCCAGCCCTCCCAGCTGGGGGCCGTCCTGTTTTGGGAGGTTGAGGCTCGCGCCTTTCAAGCCTGTTGGGCCTCAGATATGCTTTCCGCCGTCGAGCCTGCGGAATGTGCGCACGGCCCAGCGGCGGCGTCCCGTGTTGGGCGGAAAGACGATGTTCACAAGCGGCATGCCCACCTTGAACGCCATGAACACGACGAGGCGATGACCCAGCGCCTTGGCGTTGCACCGGGACTCCTCGAGCATCGCGACAAGCTGCTTGCGCCAAGGGCAGCGGCGTGCGTAGGACCACCATTCCTCGGAGAAGTCTACCTTGGGATAGAGCCAAGGACGGTTGTCGGGGCCTGCGTAGTGCACGATCTTCGGCGCCCGCCGGGCCTGGGCATATGCCGCCCGCAAGTGGGCGGGGGCACAGGGGATGATGTGCTCGCAGCGCAGCTTCTGCCAGTCGAAGAGCGTGTTCCACGACATGTCGAGCCGCACATAGTCGCCGCTGGCCAGGTAGTTGAGCACGTCTTGGTCGAGCCATTGCCAGTGGTGCGTCGTGGCCAGGGCTATGCATTTTCCTGTGGGGCAACTGCGGCGGAACTCTGCGAGGTTGAGCACCAGCACGCCGGCCTGGAAATACGTGTAGGGGTCCTTGAGGCCCACGTCGTTTTTGAGATAGCCGTAGATTGACTCGTCGTAGCCGCCCGCCATGCCGGCGGTGTCGGCGTCGAGCGTGGCTGCGAGCAGGTGGTTGCCCAGCTCGACGTCGTAGAGGTCTGCGATGTCGTGGAGCACCACGAGGTCGCAGTCGATGTAGGCGGCCTTGTCGACGCCCGGCAGAAGCTCGGGAGCCAGCAGGCGATAGTAGGTCTCGCAGGCGAAATGGCCGTGGCAGGGCAACGTCGCGTTGCCGGCGGCGGCCATCGCGTCGAGGAAGCCCACGCGCACGTTGGGCTTGCAGGAGGCCTGCCAGTGCAACAGCTCCATGTTGGCGGGGGAGATGTCGCTCGTGAGCACTACGATGTCGTACTCGCGGGCGGGATTCACGTGCTCGAGTATCGACTGCAGCGTGACCGACATATAGGGGACGAACTTCTCGTTGCAAGCGAGAAGCACGACCACGTCGTTCATGGGTTGGCCGAGTTCGGCGGCGTTCTTGCATAGGCCGATCGGCGGATTCGTCAAAGCGTCCATGTCAGGATTCTAACTTGCACGGTAGCCGTTGTCGAGGGAGTACGTCATGCTGGTCGCCGGCAGCAGCCAGCCGTTGGACGACAGCGATGTGTCGATGAGGCACTGCCGCCCGTCGAGGCTTGTAAGGAACACCAGGCCGTGGTCGCCCCAGGCACCGCTCTGCTTGAGCACGAGGCACGTTTCGGCGATGGCGTCGGCATAGCCGTAATAGCGCATGATGTACTGCACTGCGGCGGCAAACTCGTAGCAGTTGGCCGTCATCTTGGTGAAGCACTGCTTGGCGTATGTGATGCGCCAATCCCCCTCCACGTCCCATGGGCGCTGGTTCTGGTCGTCCTCCACATACTCAAGCCAAGAGATGTGCAGGTAGGTGTAGTAGGCGTTGTCACCGGCGTCAAGGCCGCTCTGGGTCTGGCCGTCGCAATAGTCCTTCACCATCTGGTCGAGCTCGGAGTCGCCGGTCGTGAAATAGCCGGTGGGCGACCAGGGGTCCTCGACACCGCCGGAATTGTAGGCCGCATCCTTGTTGAAGGAGGTCGTGGCGTAGCTCCAGACGTCCTCCTTGGCGATGGTCGTGACGTCGTCGACGTCATGGGGCGTCTGGTCGTGCGAGTCGGTCGTTGCTTGGGCGGCATCGGTCCCCTCGGTTGCGGCGGCGCCGTCGGTTGAGCCGTCTGTGCCCGTTGTGCCGTCCGCGCCGGCGGCGGTCCCGGTGTATGTGGGCTCGTCGACGCTGCCGGTGCCGCCTTCCGATGAGCCTGCGGCGTTTGCTCCCTGGGAGCCCTCGGCCTGCACATAGCCTTGCTGGGCGTTGCCGGCCACGCAGCTTGCGATGAGGACGATCACGACGACGAGGCCGACGCCGCCCGCGATGGCCGCGAGCAGCAGGGGGTTCGCCTGCAGCCTGTCGAGCAGGTCGGCGACGGGCTCGGGGAGCGCGATGCCCTCCCTGGCGGCGCTGTGCATGCCCTCGCCGCGCTCCTCGCGGTAGTTCGCGCTCTGGGGGGCGCAGCGTTGGGGGCGCTGGCCATAGTCGGCTCGGTTGGGACGATCGCGGGGGTCGTCGCCTCGATTGTAGCGGCCTTGGGTAACATTCTCATCTTGCCCGTAGCGCCCATCGCCCTCTTGGCTGTACGAGTCGGGGCGGCCATATCCCGTCTGGCCGTACCCTCCTTGCTGGCCATAGCGCCCACGCTGGATATACGACGGGGTCTGGCTGTAGCTGCCCTGACGGCTGCCGGAGTCGGCGCCCTGGCTATATTCGGGACGTTCCCTGTGCGAGTTTGCCGAGTCGTATGGTTGCGTCTTGGGGCGGCCCGACGGATAGCGGTCTTGAGCGCTGTAGCCCCCCGTGCGCTGGGGCCGCATGTCTTGCGAACGGCTGCGCGAGGAACGCTGCCCCGCGTCGGCTCGTCCGTAGTTGTCGCTGCGGTAACGCTCGTCTGCCATGAGGGCTGGTCACATCCTAAAACTGGTTGTAGATGAAGTCGGCGCTGCCGCCGAAATCGGAGAACGCGACAAAGAGGAAGATGCCGAGGACGACGGCGCAGAAGGCGCATGCGATGGCGACGCAGGCCGCGCCGTTATGCTTCTCGAACCATGCGCGGCCGCCTTCTTTGACCTGCGCCATAGAGAGGTTCCGTCTGGGACGATCGGTTGCCCCGAGGACGGGCTTGTGCTCGGCATGTGTCACGGGATTGCCGTTTGCTGCCATGTTACTCGTTCTCCTCGTCCGATGCGGTGGCCGAGTCGTTTGCGAACTCATAGAGCGCCTGGTTGAGGTCGACCCAGCCTGTCCAACCGAAGTGCACGATATCGTAGAGCCAGTACTGCTCGTATTCACGGTCGGAGAAGTCGCACACCCGCGCCCCTGCCTCCTCGCAGATTTGGCGCACGTGGCTGTAGCAGTTCTCGCGCGTTTGGGCGTCGATGCCGATGAGGTCGTAGTAGGGCCCCATTTCCGGGCATATGACGACCATGACGTCGACGCCGCATTCGTCGGCGACCTTCAGGAACGCGGCAAGGTCGTCGTACTCAGGCGTGTCGGTGTAGGTCTCGTCGGCGCGCGAGCCTGCTGCGGCGTCGAGCACGGGGGCGAGCGACTTGCTGTAGAAGGTGTCTTCCACGCCCCAGTCGTTGTTTGTGGAACGGGTCTTGGCGTAGTCGAGCGCCGCAGCGCGCATGGCGTCCCAATCGGGCGTCTGCTCCTCCTGGTCGGCGACGCTTTCTATGCCGCGCGAGCGCACCTCGCTCAAGTCGCGGCGCAGCGACAGGCCGTCGAAGGCCGAGAAAACGACGCGGTTGAGACAGTCTTGCGGCAAGCTGCCCGACGCCGAGTCGAGCTTCGTCTCGTCGATGCCCAGCTCGGCCAGACGGTCCCGCACGTAGGCCTTTGTCTCGTCGCTGATGGCGTCGTTGTCGCAGAATGCCTGGTACAGCGAGTAAGAGAAGCGCGTCTGGAACGTGGAGGCGTCCTCGCCGCCGTCAACGAACCACCCAGGGCTCACGATGAGCACGCATTTCTGGCGCGGCAGCCCCTCGTCTTGGGCAAGGGCGCCCAGGGCTATGGTCTGCCAGAGGCTCTGGTCGTATGCCTCGCCCACGAGCATGAGGTCGAGGCCGTAGTTCGTCTGCCCAAAGACTTGGGAAGCCACCTGCGGCACGGTGCTTGCCGGCGTGGAGAACTCAGACGAGCCGAAGACGATGAGCGAGCGGTCTGTCATGTTCGCCCGCATGAAGTCGACGCTCGACGACTTCGCCCCCGAGTACACGTACCCGTAGTTCTGTGAGGCGTTCACGTCGCCCTGGGCCGGCCAGGCGGTGAAGACGCACGCCACGCCCACCCCTGCCAGGGCGATGCCCACGCTGGCGGCAGCCAGGCGCAAGCGCACCTGGCGGGGATTCATGGGTTTTGGCTTCATCTTGCGGGCCACGGCTAACCTTTCTTGCAGAACCTGCCTTTAGCGGGACGGACTTACATGCGCTCGGCAGTGCGGGCGACGATCTTGTTGAGGGTGTTCATTTCCTCGCGCTCGAGCTCGGTGGGGGCGATGGACACGCCGAAGTTGGCCTCAAGCGCCACGAGCAGCTCGATGGCGGTCAGCGAGTCGAGCACGTCCTCCTCAAAGAGGTCGATGTCGGGCTCGTCGCGGATGTCGTCCTCGCCGGTGATGTCGGCCACGAGGTCGCAAATCTGATCGAAAAGGTCGGCGGGTGCGCTCATGTCACAATCCTTTCCTAGAGGCTACTAAGCGGTCACGGGGTGCAAAACCTGGCCGCTGAACAGGGCAAAGCCGAAGAACACGCAAATCATCGTGATGGCCCAGGAAACAAGCTTGAACCAACCCTGCTTGCGATGCTGCTTGTAGAACCTGCTCTTCTTCTGAAAGGCCTCGCAGCTCGCCAGGAGCACGCCGTGGTACACGCCGTAGATGAGGTAGTCGGGCGTGATGCCGTGCCAGGCGCCCATAAGCACGAAGTTGATCATGAACGCCACGCAGGCGCAGGTGAGCGTGGAGGAGAAGAGCTTGCGCTTGAGGGCGAACTGCGTGAAGCGCATGAACACGAAGTCGCGCAGCCAGCTGGAGAGGCTGATGTGCCAGCGGTTCCAGAAGTCCTTGATGTCGGTGGCGCAGAAGGGCGCGCGGAAGTTGCGCGGCACATCCACGCCCAAGGCGTACCCCACGCCCATGGCCATGTGCGAATAGCCCGCGAAGTCGAAGAACAGGTACAGGCCATAGGCGAAGGCGTACACAAGCTGCGTTTGCGCGAAAGCGACGCCCGTGGACGTGCCGATGGCCGCCGGGCCAAACCACATGAGCCACTGCGCGAGCGGCGCCGCCACAAACTTGTAGAGCGCGCCCGCCGCGAACCACCCCAAGCCGCGCAGCAGAAGTTCCAGGTAAGCGTCGCGAGACAGGGGCTTGGTCGTGTTCTCCTCAAACGGGCGGCTGCGCAGGATGGGACCCGAGGTGAACGTGGGGAAAAACGACAGGAAGTACAGGTAGTGCCAGACCTTCACCTCGTGAATGAGCCCGTCGCGTGTCTCGATGAGCACCTGCACGGCCTTGAAGGTGATGTAGGAGATTCCCAAGAAGCCAAGGAAATCCGGCTCAAACACCACGCCCATCTTGTAGACGGCCAAGGGGGCTATCTGCACGGCCAACGCCGCGCGGTAGAGCCCGACCGCGTGCGGCGAGGGGGCCGAGCCGTCTTTGGGGTTGAACAAGCGGCATACCCAGCAGGCAAGCGCGATGGAGCCCACCAGGTAGCATGCGAAGAAGGCGAGCGACGGCAGCGCCTTGGAGTAGAGAAGCGCCAGCATGGCAAGCGACGCCACACAGCCCCACGGTGCGATGGGGCGCTCGCGCACGCCGAGCACGACGGCCACGGCCACGATGGGGAGGAGCGGTATGAAGAACGCCGGGTCGAGGTAGAAGCTCATGCCTTGCGCGCCGCCCTACAGGTCAAACATGGCGGCGAGCGCCTTGCGGTCGGCCTTGCCGTTTGAGTTGAGGGGCATGACGTCGATGTATTTGAAGGAGCTGGGCACCATGTAGGCGGGCAACGCCTGCTTGAGCTGGCTCTTGATCTGCTTGGTGAGGGCAAAGCCGCGCGGGGCCTCCAGGTCGGAGGGCACGACGACGGCCGTGAGGTGGGCGATGGAGGAGCCCTTGCGCACGGGCAGCACGCAGGCCATGCGCACCTCGGGCACGGCGACCAGGCATGACTCGATGTCGCCGAGCTCGATGCGGTAGCCGTGCAGCTTCACCTGCAGGTCGAGCCTGCCGTGGTAGTAGATGATGCCGGAGGGGTCGCGCGTGACCTCGTCGCCCGTGCGGTACGACTTGCGGCCCTGCGCCAGCGCCTCGGGGCAGGAGTGAAACGCCGCCTGAGTGATGTCGGGACGTTTCCAATACCCGCGGGCCACCGTGTCGCCCACGATGTACATCTCGCCTGCCGTGCCGTCGGGCACCTGCTCAAGCGTTGCGGGGTCCACGACGTACAGGTCGGTGCCGGGCTTGGCGAAGCCGATGGGAAGCGCCCGGTCGGCCTCGAGCATCTCGTCGGTGATGCGCACGAGCGTCACCAGGTCGGTGGACTCGGTGGGGCCGTAGCCGTTGTAGACGTCGACCTTGCCGTGGAAGCGCTCGCGCACGGCGCGCACGGTCTCGGCGCGCAGGGTCTCGCCGGCAAGCAGCATGCGGTGCAGGCGCGGCATGAGGTCGACGCCGAACGACGGGTCGGCCAGGCACTGCTCCACAAAGGAGGGCGTGGACACCCAGTCGGTTGCCCCAGACTGCCTGAGCGCGTCGAACGTCGCGGCCAGGCTTGCGTCGGCCTTTGCCTCGTTGGCAAAGCACGTGTCGCCGCGCGTGAGGCCGCAGCACATGTCGGTGATGCTCACGTCGAAGGAGAACGGCGTGCGGTTGAACCACACGCGGCCGCCGAAGTCAGGGTCCTGGCCGTCTGCAAGGGGCTCCTCGAAGGCGTAGTCGCGCGTCATCCAGTCGTAGAAGCCGTCGACGCACTCAGTCATGACCTCCACGCCCTTGGGCGTGCCGGTGCTGCCCGAGGTGAACAGGATGTAGTAGGTGTCCTTCTTGGCAAGGCCTTCGAGCGCTTGGACCTGCTCGGCGGATATGGCCTGCCCGCAGGCGCGGGCAAGCTCGTCGGGGCCGATGCAGGGCGCGCCCACCTGGCAGTCGTCGGCACGGGCGAACGTGCCGATGGTGTCCAAGACGGCGGTGGGGGCCACCTGTGAGGCGATGTTGGCGACGCGCTCGGGCGGGTAGACCGTGTCGACGGGCGCATAGGCGTGGCCCGACTTCACGCAAGCCAAAAAGCTCACGAGCATGAGAGGCGACTTGTGGCCGTACACCACGAGCGGGGCGCCCGCGGGAATCGCGGGGTTGGCGGCAATCCAGCAGGCAAGCGCGTCGGATGCCGCGCGCAACTGGGCAAACATGATGCGCTCGCCTGCGCTGTTGGCAAAGGCGACGCGGTTGGGCACCACGTCCGCCTGGGCGTCCACCGCCTGTACGAACTCACTGTCAATCCTGGCCACAAGCCGCCCCCATCTTCCCCACTAAGCGAAACGGTCGAATCTCTCTAAACGCGGCGCATCAGGTTCCGCAACCCGTTAAAGCGCGGGTTCTCGTCCGCAAGGCGTCGGGAGGCGACGTGTACTGGAGTACTCTAGCCTCCCGAGAACGCGGCGGACGAGGTTCCGCATCACTTACGCCTCGGTGTTGATGACGGGAAGGTCGTCGCCGTAGCAGTTATCCTGCTCCCCCGACGCCTGGTCGGCCGAAGAGGCGTCGTCGGCCGACGCGTCGCTGCCGCTCGCGGCCTGGTCGGTGGCTGCGGGGGCGGAGCTCTGCGCCGTGGCGTCCTGCTGCTCGGTCTCGCCGCAACCGGCGAGCGCGAGGGTGCCTGCGGCGAGCAGGGTTGCAAGGGCGAGCGTGGCGAGGTTCTTGAGGGAGCTGGTCATGAGATGCCTCCAAAGGGGGTCGGCAAAGTTGGGTTGATAGGTGCTTCGCTACATGGTAGCCCATACGCCGGCGCTTCAACCGCAGCGCGCGCCATGCGACAAACTCAACAGCTATATTAAATAGGAGGGCGACAGGGCGGCCACATGGTCGAAGCTGCGCCATACGGCCTGTTTGCCATGAATAATCGCGCAAGGCTATACACATCCAGGCAAGGCACGATGTCCACTCAGGTTTCTGTTTATACCGTCGGCCAGAAACGTTGAGGAAACCTCCATATCCACAGCCGGAAACATGCAGGTGCGGGGGTACTATCGGCGCGCTCGATTTCACCTTGAGGAAAAGGAACCATGGACGACCAGACGACCGAGCGGCAGGCCTTCGCCGCACAGGATGCAGCGCTTATGCAGCCGCATGCATCCGAGCGCGCCCAGACCATGCTGAAGCGCCTTCTCGCCGCCCATGAGACGTGGTTCGACGTGGAGCGCGACCGCACGGTCGCCGGTCGCGTCTTCCCCGGGGTTGCGGAGTACCACGAGCAGGGCGAGAGGTACGTGCTCACCAAGAGGGCCAAGCTCTGGGAGGTCGCCAGCAACGAATACGTCTTCTTCGACACCGTCGGGTTTCTCGAAGAAGGCGCATTCGAGGACATGGTTTCCTTCATGAAGGCGCAGGCTCTTCCCGAGATGGTCCATCCGCACCCCGACCACATGTTCTCCAACCTCTCCCTGGTGCTCATCGCCGACTCGGTTGCCCCCGAGGTGGTCCGCGCCGTGCGTCGCACGCGCTTCCGCAAGAACTACAAGTGGGGCATCTGGGGATGGAGCGACTTGCGCGTCGCGGTCGTCGACCTGGGCGCGGGCGAAGTCGGGCGCGTGATGACAAACGCCGCAGGAAAGACCCTCAAGAAGAACCTTGAGGCAAACCTGGCGCCTGCGGCACAGGCAAAGAAGGAGGACTGAAGGGAATGAACGCCACGCTCGTTCTTCTCGTCGCGATCGTCGTCCTCGTCGTGGGCTATGTGGCCTACGGTGGATGGCTCGCGAAGCAGTGGGGCCTTGATGACAGCAACGTCACCCCCGCGCACGCTCTTGAGGACGGCACCGACTACGTGCCTGCCAAGCCCTATGTGGCTCAATAGAGGAAAC
>CAKUKJ010000037.1 GCA_934662525.1 uncultured Coriobacteriales bacterium
GTCATGAACTTGTCGAAAATGAACGGCTACCTGGGCATGCGCCAATCCGACGACGGGCGGGGCGGCACGAGGCTCTTCATACGCGTGCAGCCCGGCCTCGTCCTGTCGCAGCTGCGCAGCGACCTGACTGACAAGAACGTGCCCTGCGCGGGCTTCTCCGCAGAGTCGATGCAGGCATGGCGGGCCTTCCAAGAGGGACCTGCCGTCTTCTTCCCCACCGACCCCACCGAGGTCTCGGCCACGATCGGCGGCATGGTGGCCTGCAACGCCAGCGGCGCGCGGTCGTATCGCTACGGGGCCGTACGCCCCCACGTGAGCGCCCTGCGCATCGTGCTCGCCGACGGGCAGACCCTCTCGCTCGCCCGCGGCCAGGTGAAGGAGCGAGACGGGCTCCTGCGCCTCGCGACGGAGGAGGGTGCCCGCATCGACGTCCCCGTGCCGGGTTATGCAATGCCCCACGTCAAAAACGCCTCGGGCTATTACGCGGCCCCCGGCATGGACGCGGTGGACCTGTTCGTGGGAAGCGACGGCACACTCGGCGTCATCTGCGAGATCGAGCTCGAGCTGCTTGCAAGCCCCGCCGTGACGTGGGGCGTGAGCTGCTTCTTTGAGACCGAGGAGCAAGCCGTCGACTTCACGTGCGCCACACGGGAGCACGTCACGTGCGCAAGCGCCGTGGAGTTCTTCGACGAGGCGGCCCTGGCGATTCTGGCCCATCAGCGCACGGACTCCCAGGCGTTTGCGGCGCTGCCCGCCACGCCCGAGGGGGCGCACTGCTGCGTGTTCGTCGAACTGGTCTGCCAAAGCGAGGAGCGGGCCTACGAGGAGCTCTGGCAGCTCGGCGAGCTTATGGGCGGCGTGGGGGCCGACGAGGGCCAAACATGGGTGGCGCGCACCGACATCGACCGCGAGACGCAGAGGTTCTTCCGCCACGCGGTTCCCGAGAGCGTCAACATGCTCATCGACGAGCGCCGCAAGGCCGACCCCACCATCACGAAACTCGGCAGCGACATGTCGGTGCCCGACGCATGCCTGAAGCAGGTCATGCGGATGTACCGCACGACCCTGGCGCAGGAGGGCCTGGAGAGCGCCGTGTGGGGCCACATCGGCAACAACCACCTGCATGTGAACGTGCTGCCACGCGACGCCGCCGACTACGCGCGCGGCAAGGAGCTCTTCAAGCGCTGGGCGGCCGAGGTCACGCGCATGGGCGGCGCGGTGTCCGCCGAGCACGGCGTGGGCAAGCTCAAGCGCGACTTCCTCGAGGTCATGTACGGCGACGAGGCCCTGCGCGCCATGGCGCGCGCCAAGGTCGCCCTCGACGCACGGGGCATCCTCGGGCGCGGCAACCTCTTCAGCAAAGACATCCTGGAGCAGGAGATTGCGCGCGTGCATGGGGAGGGCGCCGCGCAACCGCCCCAAAGCGCAGGCGACGGGGCCGCAGGCGAGCCAGCCGTCAAGCCCGAAAGGCAGGCATAGGCGATGAACAGCGTCGTTTGCATCAAGGCGGTTCCCTCCACCACCGAAGTGAAGATGGATCCCGTGACCAACACGCTCGTGCGCGACGGGAGGCAGAGCGTCGTCAACCCCTTCGACCAGTCGGCGCTCGAGGTGGCCGTGAGGTTGAAGGAGAGGCACGGCGGCGAGGTCTGCGCGCTGTCCATGGGCATCCCCGACACCGAGCGGCTTCTGCGCGACTGCCTGGCACGCGGGGCAGATAGAGGCCTTTTGTTGTCGGACCGCGCCTTCGCGGGGGCCGACACGCTCGCGACCTCGTATTCCCTGTCATGCGGCCTTGAGGCGCTTGCGCGGCAGGGTTGGCATACCGACCTGGTGGTGTGCGGCAAGATGGCCGTTGACGGCGACACCGCACAGATCGGCCCCGAGCTCGCAAGCGTGCTGGGCGTGCCGTGCGTGACCGACGTGTGCGAGATCGTGCGCAGCGACGAGCAGGAGCTTGTGCTGCGACGCGCGACCGACTCCGGAGAGGCGGTGGTGCGCGTGGGGTTGCCGTGCGTCATCACCGTGGCCAAGGACGTCTGCACGCCCCGCATGCCGAGCATCGCGGGCGTGCGCTGGGGCGCGGAAGGCCCCGTCGAGGTGAGGGGCGCGGCCGCCGTGGGGGCCGACCCCGCACGCATAGGCCTTGCGGGCTCGCCCACCCAGGTCGTGCGTTCGTTCACGCCGAGCAAGTCGACGGGATGCGTCCCCATCGAGGGCGCGGCCGCCGAGCAGGCGGGCAAGCTTGTCGAGCTATTTGAGGAGATGGGACTGTGACGGGACTCTCGATTGACGCCCAGGCCTGCCGGGGCTGCGGCAGGTGCGTGCGGACATGCGCCGCAGGGGCCCTGCGAATGGAAGGCAGGCTCGCCCAGGCAACCGAGGCATGCGTGCTGTGCGGCATGTGCGTGGACGTCTGCCCCTTCGGCGCCATCGAGATTGTGCGGGAGGCGTCGCCCGCCAGCGCCGATGCGCACGATTGCACGGGTGTCTGGGTGTTTGCCCAGGTACAGGGCGGCACCGTGCTGCCCGTCGCCTTCGAGCTCGTAGGCGCTGCCCGCAAGCTGGCCGACGCGCTTGGCTGCAAGGTCGTGGCCGTGCTGGGAACGGAGCCGCAGACCGAGCCGGTCGAAAGCCAGCCCGCCGCGCTCGTGCAGGCAGGCGCCGACCGCGTGCTGCTCGCCTGCGACCCGCGCCTGCAAGAAGGCGCCACAGATCCCTATGCCTCCTGGCTCGTCAGCCTCATTGAGCAGCGCAAGCCGGAGATCTTCCTGTTCGGGGCCACCGTCTTCGGGCGCGAGCTCGCCCCGTGCGTGGCGGCGCAGGTGCGCTGCGGCCTCACGGCCGACTGCACCGAACTCGCGATCGACCGTGAGACGCGCCTGCTGCATCAGACGCGCCCCACGTTCGGCGGCAACCTCATGGCCACCATCATGTGCCCCGACGCGCGCCCTCAGATGGCCACCGTGCGCCCCGGCGTGCTGACCGCACCCTCGCTCGACCCCACACGCTCGGGCGAGGTCGAAACCGTGCGGGTGCCCGAAGGCGCGACCTCACGCATCGAGGTTCTGGAACGCATCCCCGCGCAAGACGACGACTCCGTGGCAGACGCCGAGACGCTCGTCATCGTGGGCCGGGGCATCGGGGCCAAGAAGAACCTCGCGCTTGCGCGCAGGCTCGCCGAGCTTTTGGGGGCAAAGCTGGGCTGCACCCGCCCGCTCGTGGAGCAGGGCTGGCTCGAATATCCCCACCAGGTTGGCCAAACCGGCGTCTCCGTCTCACCAAAACTGCTAGTCAGCGTGGGCGTTTCGGGTGCCATCCAACATCTGGCCGGCATCGGCGGGGCCGAGTGCGTCGTCGCCGTCAACTCCGATCCCGAGGCCCCCATCTTCGGGCGTGCATCCTACAGCGTGGTGGGAGACTGCGTCGAGGTGCTCAGGCAGCTCGTAGCGCAGCTCGAAAGGCGCTGACCGGGCACGTCCGCACCCAAACGACCCCGTAGGACGAGCAGGGCCGCCGTACAGGCCGGCGGCCTTGCTCGTCCTAACTTTTTTACGCCGCAGCATGGGAGGTCCATGTCTTTGTTTGCTATGCTTTGGAATTAGTTATAGCTTACCCTGACATCTTCCTGTACCGCAAAGGATGGCCCCATGTTTGACAAACGCCTGCTCACCATGGTTCCCGGTGCCATGCGCCACATCGTCGCCGACGTCGCCCTGCAGTGGGTCGCGTTGCTGGCAAACGTCGTGCTGTTCGTATCCGTGGGCGGCCTCTTACAGGAGCTGCTCGAAGGCGGCGCCACCTCGGCAAGCCTCGCCTTCACCGTCCTCGTCGCGCTCGCATGCGTCGCGGTACGCCTTGCCTGCCAGGCGGAGGCGCAAAAGCAGGGCCTTGCGGCAGCGGCGCTGGCCAAGCGGAGCGTCCGTGCGCTCGTGTATGACAAGCTCGTGCGGCTGGGGCCGAGCTACCGCGAGACCGTCGCCACAAGCGAGGCCACCCAGCTCTGCGTGGAGGGCGTCGAGCAGCTTGAGGCGTACTTCGGCAGCTATCTTCCCCAACTCTTCTACTCGCTCATTGCCTCCATCACGCTTTTCGGCTGCTTGGCGCCCCTGTGCACCCCGGCGGCCATCGTGCTTCTGTGCTGCGTGCCGCTCATCCCCATCTCCATCGTCGCGATCATGAAGATAGCCAAGCGCGTCATGGGAAACTACTGGCATTCCTACACCGACCTGGGCGCGATGTTTTTGGAAAGCATCCAAGGCCTCACCACCCTCAAGGTCTTCGGTGCCGACGGGCGACGCCACAAGGCGATGAACGATGCGGCCGAGGGGTTCCGCAAGGCGACGATGCGCCTGCTCACCATGCAGCTGAACTCCGTGGTCGTCATGGACATCTTCGCGTTTGCCGGGGCCGCCGCAGGCATCGTCGTCATGCTGGGCGCCTACGGAGCCGGCGAGGTGAGCTTTGCCGGGGCGTTCGCGTTCGTCTTTTTGGCGGCGGACTTCTTCATCCCCCTGCGCACGCTGGGGTCGTTCTTCCACACGGCAACGGGAGGCATGGCGGCGGCCGAGCGCATGTACCGCATCCTGGACGCCCCCGAGCCCGCCTGCGGCACCCGCATCGTGGCAGGAGACCGTGTCAGCCTTGCCTGCAGGGACGTGGGCTACTCCTACGACGGATGCCGCCAGGTGCTGCACGACGTGGATTTTGCAGCCGAGGGCGGCAGCTTCGTGGGTGTGACGGGCGCAAGCGGGTCGGGCAAGTCAACGCTTGCCGGCATCCTCACGGGGGCAAACCGCTCCTACACGGGCACCGCGCTCGTCGGCGGCATCGACCTGCGCGAGATTTCAGCCGCGAGCCTGCGCCAAACGGTGACCTACGTGGGCTTCCGCAGCTTTCTGTTTGCTGGCACGATCCGCTCAAACCTGCTGCTGGCGCGGCCTCAGGCAACCGACGAGGAGCTCTGGGGTGCCCTTTCGCGCTGCCGCATCGACGGCTTCATAAGGGCAAACGGCGGCCTCGACGCACCCGTGTCCGCCGAGGGCAAGAACCTCTCGGGCGGCCAGCGCCAGCGCCTCGCCATGGCCCGCGCGCTGCTGCACGACACGCCGGTCTACATCTTCGACGAGGCGACCTCCAACATCGACGCCGACAGCGAGGCCGCCATCATCGGCACCATCAAGGAGCTGGCGCGCACAAAGACCGTCGTCATGGTTTCGCACCGCCTGGCCGCGCTTCGCGACTGCGACGAGATCTACGTCTTCGAGGCGGGGCGCGTCGTGGAGCAGGGAACGCACGCGAGCCTCGCGGCGCGCGGCGGCGCTTATGCACGGCTTTGGGCGAGCCAGGCGGCGCTTGAGGATTTCGCGAGCGAGGCGGGGGCGGCCGCCGGTACCCAGGAGAAAGACGGCACAGCGAGTGCCGCCGACGCCGCCGGCCGCATGGAAACCAGCGACGCCGCCCGAGACACGGGGACAAAGCGCGGAAAAGTACGCGTCATGCTCGAGCTCGTCAAGCTCACACGCCCCCTGCTACCCGTGCTCGCATGCGCCGTCGTGTTGGGGGTCCTGGGCTTCTTGGCCGCCATCGGCATCACGGTGTTGGCGGCGTCGGCCCTGCTCGACCTTGAGGGACAGGCATGCTGGGTGGCCACGGGCATCGCGGGGGCGGCGGCCGTCGCCTGCGGCGTAGCTCGCGGGCCCCTGCGCTACGCCGAGCAGCTGTGCAACCATTACATGGCTTTCAAGGTGCTGGCGCTTGTGCGCGACAAGGTCTTCGCCGCCATGCGCCGCCTCGCGCCCGCCAAGCTCGAGGGCAAGGACAAAGGCGACCTTGTGAGCCTCGTGACCTCCGACGTCGAGCTGCTCGAGGTCTTCTACGCCCACACGCTCTCCCCCGCCGCCATCGCCCTCATCGTGAGCTTCGTCATGCTCGGCTTCATCGGCGGGCAGGCGCCCCAGCTCGTGCCGTTCGCCGCATGCGCGTTCTTCTGCGTGGGTGTCATCGTGCCGTGGTGCTCGTCGCGCTATACGGCCGACTCGGGCCTGGCCGTGCGCGGCAAGGTGGGGCAGATGAACTCGTTTGTGCTTGACTCGCTGCGCGGTCTGCCCGAAACGCTCCAGTACGGAGGCCAGGAGCAGCGCGCACGCGAGCTCGACGAGCGCATGGCCGACCTCGCCGCCTCCGAGCACAGGCTCAAAGGTCGCGGGGCAAACGCGCTTGCCGCATCGGGTGCCGTCGTCTTGCTCCTTGACATCGCGATGGTCGGGCTGGCCTGCGCCCTCGTCGTGCAAGGTCAGCTCGATTTCGGGCACGCGGTGCTGGCCGCCTCCGCCTTCATGGCGTCGTTTGGGCCGCTGCTTGCCGTGGCCGCCCTGGGCAGCAACCTCCAGCAGACCCTGGCCGCCGGTTCACGCGTGCTCGACCTGCTCGAGGAGATGCCCCAGACTCCCGAGGTCACCGACGGCATCGAGCTAGGAGCCTTTGAGGGCACGGCCATGCACAAGGTCGACTTCGCCTACAGGGGCCGGGCCGTGCTCTCAAACGTGGAACTCGCCGTGCAGCCGGGACGCATCGCGCGCATCGCAGGGCCCAGCGGCGCAGGCAAATCCACCCTGCTCAAGCTCCTCATGCGCTTCTGGGACCCGCAGCACGGCGTCGTGGACATCTCCGGGCACGACCTGCGGCGCGTCAACACGCAAAGCCTGCGCTCCGAGCAGGGCTTCATGGAGCAGGACACGTTCCTCTTCGCCGCAACCATCCGCGAGAACCTCCTGGTTGCCAAGGCGGATGCAACAGATGCCGAGCTCATGGCCGCGCTTGAGAAGGCAGCCTTGCGCGAGTTGGTGGAAAGGCTCCCCCAAGGCCTCGACACGCAGCTGGCCGAGCTGGGCGACTCCCTCTCGGGCGGCGAACGTCAGCGCCTGGGCCTTGCGCGCGTGTTCCTGCAAGACGCACCGTTGCTCCTGCTCGACGAGCCCACAAGCAACCTCGACGCGCTCTCCGAGGCCAGCGTCCTCAAGGCCCTGCAAGACAACCGCGCCGACAAGACGGTCGTCATCGTCACCCACCGCGCAAGCGTGGCGAGTATTGCCGACGAAGAGTACTCCGTAGAAAACGGCCGCCTGAGCTGAGTGTCGCGGGTTCTGATGCGCGGCGTTGCGCAGGACCTAGAGTACTCCAGTACACGTCGGCCCTGCGCGCCTTGCGCATCAGAACCCGCGCTTTAACGGGTTGCGGAACCTCGTCCGCTGGGGTCGCTTACAAAAAGGGCCGCCGCCCGGAGCTGCTTGTGCAGGCTCGGGGCGGCGGCCCTGTGCGTTCTCGTTTGGTGCGCAGGCCTTATTTCGTGGGCCTCTTCTTGGCAGTTGCCTTCTTCTTTGCTGCGGCCCTCTTCTTGGCCTCAAGCTTGGCCTGGCGCTCAAGCTCGGCCTTGTAGCCCTTATAAATCGGGATGATGATCACCGCCAGCACGGCAATGACGGCAACGACGATGATGACCCAGAACAGGGGCTCGGGAACTTGGAAGCCAAAGAGGTCCTTCATGGGAAGCGTTCCTTTCCAACACGCCGCCCTCGGCATTCAAAATGCCCGAGAGGCAGCCTCAACAGTCATACTGCGAGTCTACCCCTCGGGCTCAGAAAGGATACCGACGATTCCCTCAGCGGTTTCGCAACAGCCCTTAGGCGAAGTACGCGACGCCGCCTTCGAACAAGGGCTGGTACTTGTTGCCCGGCACGTTGGCGTACAGGCCCTTGCCCGAGCGCTCGGAGTGGCCCATCTTGCCAAAGACGCGGCCGTCGGGGCTCGTGATGCCCTCGATGGCAAGCACGGAACCGTTGGGGTTCACCGACAGGTCCATGCTGGGCCGCCCCGCCTCGTCCACATACTGCGTAGCCACCTGGCCGTGCGCGAGCATCTCGGCCAACACCTCGTCGTTGGCGACGAAACGACCCTCGCCGTGGCTGATGGCCACCGTGTGAATGTCGCCCACCTCGCACTTGCTGAGCCAGGGGGACAGGTCGGAGGCCACGCGCGTGCGCACAAGGCGGCTCTGGTGACGGCCGATGGTGTTGAACGTAAGCGTGGGGCAGTTCGCGTCCATGGGGCGGATGTCGCCGAACGGCACGAGGCCCAGCTTCACGAGCGCCTGGAAGCCGTTGCAGATGCCGAGCATGAGGCCGTCGTGGGCCTGGAGCAGGTCGCGCACCGCCTCGGTCACCTGCGGGGCGCGGAAGAACGCCGTGATGAACTTGGCCGAGCCGTCGGGCTCGTCGCCGCCCGAGAAGCCGCCGGGAATCATGCAGATCTGGCTGGCGCGGATGGCGGCCGCCAGCTTCTCGGTGCTCTCGGCGACGGCGGCAGGCGTGAGGTTGTTGATGATGAGCGTCTCGGCCTTGGCGCCGGCGCGCTCGAAGGCGCGGGCCGAGTCGTACTCGCAGTTGTTGCCCGGGAAGACCGGGATGATGACGCGGGGCTGAGGCACGCGACCGCCGAGGAACACATGCGGGGCCTCGGCGTGGAAGCTTACGGCCTCCACCTGCTCGCCGGCAGCGCGGTAGGGGAAGACGTCCTCGATGCCGTGCTCCCAGGCCTCCTGGAGCTTTGCGAGGTCGATAGTCTCGGCCCCCTCGCGCTCGCCGGTCGAAGCCACATGGCCGGGATAGGCCAGCGTGTAGGACTCGGTCGTCGCGCCCAGGCGCGAGACGGCGATGCTCGAGATGCGCTCCTCCACGTGCGCACCCGGCGCAAGCTCCACGATGAAGCTGCCATAGGCCGGCACGAAGAGCTCGTCGATGTCGAAGGAGGGCGTGAGCGCAACGCCGATCTGATTGCCCACGCACATCTTGAAGAGGGACTCGGCCAGGTCGCCGTAGCCGGGTGTGGAGACAGCCAGGGCCTCGCCCTTGCCGATAAGCTCCTCCACCAGGTCGAACGCCTCAAGCAGGCCCTTCTTGCCCGGCACGATGCTGCCAAGCTCGCAAGCGGGCTGGATGAGCACGAGTTCGTGGCCCGCGCCCTTGAGCTCGGGCGAGGTGGCGCGGGAGACGTTGCCCACGGCGGTGGCGAAGGAGACGAGCGTGGGCGGCACGTCAAGGTCCTCGAAAGAGCCGCTCATAGAGTCCTTGCCGCCGATAGAGCCCACACCCAGGTCGATCTGGGCGTCGAGCGCACCGAGCACGCTGGCCACAGGCTTGCCCCAGCGGGCAGGCTCGTCGCGCAGCTTCTCGAAGTACTCCTGGAAGGTGAGGTAGGCCTTCTTGTGCTCGAAGCCGGCGGCCACGAGCTTGGAGAGGCTCTCGACCACGGCGAGGTAAGCGCCTTGGTACTGGTTTGCCTCGGACAGGTAGGGGTTGAAGCCCCAGGCCATGCCGCTCATCGTGGTGGTCTCGCCGAAGACGGGCAGCTTGGCCGCCATGGCAAGCGACGGGGTGAGCTGGGTCTTGCCACCAAAGGGCATGAGCACGGTGGCGGCGCCGATGGTGGAGTCGAATCGCTCGGAGAGGCCCTTGTTCGAGGCGACGTTGAGGTCGGTGAGCACCGAGCGCATGCGGTCCTCGAGCATGGTGCCCGCCCACTCGTGCGTGTAGGCGCCGCCCTTCTCCACGCTGGCCTTCTGATGCTTGGGCGCGCCGTTGGAGGCGAGAAACTCGCGGCTCACGTCCACGATGGTGGCGCTGTCCCACACCATGCGCACGCGGGGCTCCTCGGTCACGCGCGCGATGGGCGTGGCCTCGAGGTTCTCCTCGGTGGCGTAGCCGATGAACGTGTCGACGTCCTCGGGGGCAAGCGCCACGGCCATGCGCTCCTGGCTCTCGGCGATGGCAAGCTCGGTGCCGTCGAGGCCCTCGTACTTCTTGGGCACGCGGTCGAGGTCGATGAACAGGCCGTCTGCCAGCTCGCCCACGGCGACCGACACGCCGCCGGCTCCGAAGTCGTTGCAGCGCTTGATGAGGCGGCACGCGTCGCCGCGGCGGAACAGACGCTGAATCTTGCGCTCGACGGGGGCGTTGCCCTTCTGCACCTCGGCGCCGCACGTCTCGATGCTCTCATGGTTGTGGGCCTTGGAGGAACCGGTGGCGCCACCGATGCCGTCGCGGCCCGTGCGACCGCCGAGCAGCACGATGACGTCGCCGGGAGCCGGTGTCTCGCGGCGCACGTGGTCGGCCGGCGTGGCGCCCACGACGGCGCCGATCTCCATGCGCTTGGCGGCATAGCCGGGATGGTAGAGCTCGTCGACCTGGCCCGTCGCCAGGCCGATCTGGTTGCCGTAGCTCGAGTAGCCGGCGGCGGCCGTGGTCACGAGCTTGCGCTGGGGAAGTTTGCCGGGGATGGTCTGGCTCACGGGCACCGTGGGGTCGGCCGCGCCGGTCACACGCATGGCCTGGTACACATAGCTGCGGCCCGACAGGGGGTCGCGGATGGCGCCGCCCACGCACGTGGCCGCGCCGCCGAAGGGCTCGATCTCGGTGGGATGGTTGTGCGTCTCGTTCTTGAAGAGATAGAGCCAGTCCTCGTCATGGCCGTCGACGTCGACCTTCACCTTGACGGTGCAGGCGTTGATCTCCTCGGACTCGTCGAGGCCGGTGAGGATGCCCTTGCTCTTGAGGTAACGCGCGCCGATGGTGCCCATGTCCATGAGGCAGACGGGCTTGGCGTCGCGGCCCAGCTCGTGGCGCATGTCAAGATAGCGCTCGTAGGCGGCCTTCACCTGGGGGTCGGCGATCTCCACGTCGGTGAGCACCGTGCCGAAGGTGGTGTGGCGGCAGTGGTCGGACCAGTAGGTGTCGATCATCTTGATCTCGGTGATGGTGGGATTGCGGCCCTCTTTGCGGAAATACTCCTGGCAGAACTTGATGTCGGCCAAATCCATCGCCAAGCCGCGCGCCTCGATGAAGGCGGCAAGGCCGGCCTCGTCGAGGTCGTTGAAGCCCTCGACGGTCTCCACCATGGCGGGCTTGGGGAACTCCACATGCAGCGTGGCCGGAAGGTCGAGCGAGGCCAGGCGCGCCTCGACGGGGTTCACGACGTAGCGCTTCACGGCCTCAACGGCCTCGGGAGCAAGGTCGCCCGAAAGAATGTAGACCTTGGCGGAGCGAACCTCGGGGCGCTCGCCCTGGCTGATGAGCTGGATGCACTCGGCCGCAGAGGCAGCGCGCTGGTCGAACTGACCGGGCAGGAACTCCACCGCGAACACCGCGTCGCCCGGGGCGGCCTTGAAGTCCGCGCTTGCATTGTCGGACTGGGGCTCGCTGAAGACGGTGGGCACGCAGGCGTCGAACAGGCTCTGCGAGATGCCCTCCACGTCGTAGCGGTTGATGAGGCGCACCGACTCCAAACCCTCGATGCCCAAGATGCCCGTGAGCTCGTTTTTCAGCTGTTGGGCCTCAACGTCGAACCCGGGCTTCTTCTCCACATACACGCGCGAAACCATGCGACCCCACCTTCGGATAGACCGGCCAGTTGTAAACGCACATACGGCATCAATGATAAAACACGCGCACCAACAACCACCAGCTCAGACCTGAAAAAGAACCGCGCCGCACCGTACCCGCAGAATCGTTTCGAGAGGCTTTCGCACAAGGTGCCTACTCGGGCAGGCTCACCC
>CAKUKJ010000038.1 GCA_934662525.1 uncultured Coriobacteriales bacterium
CCGCGAGCTAGCCTACAACGGCTTCAAGCAGCTCTTTTGCACGGTGGGCTTTGTGGTGCTGGGCACGCTTGTGCTGCAAAACCTGCCGTTGGGCATCACCGACAGCTCGCTTGTGATCTTTCGGGTGCTCTGCGTGGGATATGGCCTGTACGCCCTGGCAAACACCATGATGCTCGTCTTGCTGTACTTTGAGGACTACACGGGGGCCCTGCTTGCATGCGCGGCGTTTGCCGTCGTGTCGATCGCGGGCACCCTTGTGCAGATCGCCCTGTTTGGCATGAACTACATGGGCGTGGGATTTGCCCTGGGTTCTATGGCGTTTTACCTGCTTGCGTACGCGCGCCTGGAATGGTACACGCGCCGGCTGCCATACTTTCTGCTCGGCCGCCAGGCGCTTGTGCCGCATGAGGAGTCGGGCCCCCTTGCGCGGCTGTGCGCCAGGTTTCAAGAAGACGAGGATGAGCGATGACGACCAACGATGCTATGGAGAAAACCTCGGGCATGGCGCGGAGCATGGCTGCTGCCGGGACGTGCTCGCGCCGCGCGTTCTGCGCGCTTGCGGGCGCGGGCGCTCTTGCCTTGGCGGCCGGCCTTGCCGGGTGCGGCGAGCAGGACGAGGAGCAGGGCGCGGGCGAGGCGTCGCAAGAGGACGCGTCCTCCTCGCGTGCGGTTGCCAAGCAGGAGGCGGGCGACTACACCCTGCGCGATCGCGACGCGATATACGCCGACGACGACGAGACGAGCGTGGTGTGCATGTACCTCACGGTGCGCCGGGGCAACTCCGGCGAGAGCACCGACCACACCTGGGAGGAGGTCGACGCCCACTCCAAGTACTGGTACCGCGAGCAGGGTATAGAGCAGTACGCCTGCGAGGCCATCCTGCAGGTGGGTGACGAGGTGGGGCCCCTGCCCGAAGAGCTTGGCTACACGGCCGTCGCCCCCAACGCCACGGTCGTCATCCGCGGCCAGTCGTCGTCGTATTACTCGCAGAAGAACTACAAGGTCAAGCTCAAGAAGGACAAGGGCACCTGGCGCAACCAGAGGACGATCAACCTCAACAAGCACCAGCAAGACGGCATGCGCTTCCGCAACAAGCTCGCCTTCGACCTGCTCAAGACCATCCCCCAAACCACGGCCTGCCGCACGCAGTTCGTGCACCTCTACGTGCGCGACCAGACCGAGGGCGATGCCGACGCACTCTTTGAGGATTACGGCCTGTACACCCAGGTAGAGCAGCTCAACAAGACATACCTCAGATACCACGACCTCGACCAGTACGGGCAGCTGTACAAGATCGAGTCGTTTGAGTACTACCGGTATCCCGACGCGCTCAAGCTCAAGACCGACCCCACGTTTGACGAGGGCGCGTTCAGCGCGGTGCTGGAGTCCAAGGGCGACGACGACCACACGAAGCTGCTTGCCATGCTCGACGCGGTAAACGACTACGCGACGCCCATTGAGGACACGCTTGCCAAATGGTTCGACGTCGAGAACCTCGTGTACTGGATGGCGTTTCACATGCTTGTCGGCAATTACGACGTTCAGTCGCGCAACGCCTTTCTGTACAGCCCGCAGAACCTCGAGAAGTTCTTCTTGCTGTCATGGGACAACGACGGCTGCCTGTTCCGCACAGAATGGGATGTGCGCGGCCGTGTGGAGGGGGCGTTTTGGGAGCGCGGCGTGAGCAACTACTGGGGCCAGGTGCTCTTCAACCGTGCGCTCAGGGTTGAGAGCTTTCGCGAGGCGCTCGATGCGGCTGTGCAGGATTTGATGACAAACCATCTGGGGCAAGAGCGGTTGGAGGAGATGGTGCGGGGCTATCGCGCGACGGTGGAGCCTTTTGTGTACGAGCAGCCCGACATGCTGAACGCCCCCTTGACCGCCGAACGCTACGACGAGGTGGCTCAGGCCATCCCCATCGAGCCTGCGCTTAACTACGAGAGCTATCTGGAGTCGCTCGAAAAGCCCCTGCCGTTCTTTATCGGCACGCCCGAGCTCGACGGCGACACGCTTGCCATGAGCTGGGACGCCTCGTATGACTTTGACGCCGAGGCGATTACGTACCAGGCGACGCTCGCCCGAGATTGCGATTTCGCAGACGTCGTCGCCTCGCAAGGTACGCTCACGGTGCCGCAGCTCAGCGTCGACAACCCAGGGCCCGGGCAGTATTTTCTCGAGGTTGAGGCCACCAATGCATCGGGTTTCACGCAGGTGGCGTTCGATTGCTACGTCCGTACCGATGACAACGCCCTCGGCAAGGTGTACGGCACATTGTGCTTCTACATCATGGAGGACGGCAGCGTGGTGCTTGAAGACGGCGTGGGCGACGGCACGTCTGACGTCGCGGCCTCTGCCGACGATGACGAGGCCGGTGATGCGTGATGGCCTCACGGCTCTTTTCTGGCATGCTGCGTCATGCGGGCGCATCGGCAGATGCCTCGCAGCATGGGCGGTCGCCCGCTCGTCGCTTCCGCAACGAGTGGAAGTACTACCTGTCGCTGTGGGACGCCTCCGCCGTCCGATCGCGGCTGGCAGACGTGCTTGCCCATGACGCGCACGCTCCCGAGGGCGGCTACACCATCCGCAGCCTGTACTTCGACGACTATTGGGACAGCGCCTATCACGACAAGATCGCGGGCGTGCAGCATCGCACGAAGTGGCGCGTGCGCATCTATAACTACTCCGACGCCACCATCAAGCTCGAGCGCAAGGTGAAGGACGGCCCCTACATCTTCAAGCAGGATGCCCGCCTCACGCGTGAGGAGTTCGACCGTTTGATGGAGGGCGACTACGGCTTCCTGCTCGCCAGCACCCAGCAGCTGTGCCGCGAGTTCTATGTGGCGTGCGTGAGCCAGGTCGTGCGTCCCAAGGTGGTTGTGGACTACGAGCGTGAGCCGTTTGTGTACGATGCGGGCACGGTGCGCGTCACGTTCGACGCAAACCTGCGCGCGGCTGCCCCCACGGCCGACATCTTCAACCCCGACCTGCCCACCTACGGCGTGCTGCCCTTCGGCAAGACGATCATGGAGGTCAAGTTCACCGAGTTCTTTCCGCAGTTCGTGAAAGAGCTGCTGCCGCCGGGGGCACACGATTTGTCGGCCATCTCGAAGTACGTGTTGTGCTACGAGCGCATGCATCATGTCTCCGACACGCTCTCGATGCTGAACAAATCAGAAAAGACCTGGTACTGACGGCGCTTGACAATCTCTTCGCCGGGTGCCGCCTCGTTTGAGCCTTCTGAAAGGAAACGCCTATGAGCTTCCAAGACTTCTTTAAGAACTCGGTGTGGGAGGACTTCCTCTCCCGGTCGGCCGTCACGGCCGACACCGTTGTCTCGATGGTGGGGGCGCTGCTGGTCGCGCTTGTGCTGGGCCTCTTCATCTACGCGGTGTACCGCAAGTTCTTCGGCGGAGTGGTGTTCTCCCGTTCGTTTGCCACGACGCTCGTGGGCATGTGCGTGCTCACCTGCATGGTGACGCTTGCCATCTCCACCAACGTCGTCATCTCGCTGGGCATGGTGGGTGCCCTGTCCATCGTGCGCTACCGCACTGCGGTGAAAGACCCGATGGACCTCCTGTACCTCTTCTGGTCGATAACTGTGGGCATCACGGCCGGCGCCAACCTCTACGTGCTCGCCATCGCCGCGAGCCTCATCATGCTCGCGCTCGTGTGGGTGCTCTACGTGCGCCAGCGCTCCGGGCAGATTTACCTCATGGTGGTGCACTACGAGGGCGACCTGGTGGGCGACGAGGTGCTGCGTGTGTTGGGCGGCGTGAAGCACCAGCTCAAGAGCTCCACGCTGCGCAAGGGCACGACGGAGATGATCGTGGAGGTGTTCTGCCGCGACGACAAGACCGCCTTCACCGAGAAAGTCCAGTCCCTGGCCGGCGTGAAGGATGTGACGCTTGTCCAATACAACGGCGAATACCATGGGTAAGGAAGACTTCCGTAGGGGAAGGGGCGTGCCGATGACGCTGCTTATCGTGGGCGCGTTGCTGGCCGTGGCGGCGGTTGCCCTTGCGGTGTATGTGAAGAGCCTGGGATTCTCGGCCTCCTTGTCCTATGAGGCTGCAGACGAGAACCCGCTCATGGGCTTTGCCGCCCGGGCCGACAATCCCGACGCTGCCGCCAGCGAGCAGCTTGTATATATAGATGTGACCTGGGCCGACTGGGAGCCTGAGGAAGGCGAGTTCGACACGGCCGGCCTTGCCCGGCGCATGCATGTGGACGAGTATCGCAAGCAGGGCAAACATGCCGTGCTGCGCTTCGTGTGCGACGTGCCGGGCGACGAGCGCCACATGGACATCCCCCAGTGGCTCTACGACGAGACGGGCGACGGCGTTTTCTACGACAACGACTACGGCCAGGGCTACTCGCCGGTCTACGAGAACAAGACGTTCATGGAAGCGCACGCCAAGGCGATTGCGGCGCTGGGCGCATGGGCGAGCAAGGACGCGTTCGTCTCATATGTCGAGCTGGGGAGCTTGGGGCATTGGGGCGAGTGGCACACCGACACGAGCTCCGGCGTGCCCGCCATGCCTTCCGAGGACGTGTGCCGGGAGTATGTGAGCCAGTACACGGCCGCGTTCCCGTCGGCGAAACTGCTCATGCGGCGCAACTATACCGTGGGCGCCGAGGTGGGGGCCGGCGTGTACAACGACATGGTGGGCGCGGCCGAAGACACGCAGGAGTGGCTTTCCTGGCAATCCGACGGCGGGGCTTACGAGTCGCTTGGCCGCACGCTGACGTACCGGCCGGTGAGCGAGATATGGCAGACTGCGCCTGTGGGCGGCGAGTTCACAAGCTCGTTCGACTACAACTACATGCTCGGCGAGAACCTCCAGGAGACGCTGCGGCTTGTCGCCGACTCTCACATGACGTTCGTGGGACCGCACTACCCCAAGTCCGGCGAGGCCGATGAGGCCGCCGTGGCGCAGGTGCGCGGCGAGCTGGGATATCGCATATGGGTTTCAAAGGTCTCCGGCACGTTCAACCCCCTCACGCGCTGCTGGGAGATTCACATGACCTGGCAAAACGACGGGGCGACGCCGCTCTATTGGAGCTGGCCCGTCACGCTCGAGATGCGCGATGCCGCAGGCGAGCTCGTCTACAAAGTGGACCTGCCGCTCGATTTGGCGGAGCTGGGCTCGGGCGAGTCATGCGAGGTGGAGGCGTCGGTCCCCTTCGACCAACGCTACTGGGACGGCTTCTCGCTTGCCATCGGCATCACCGACCCTCTCACCGGCGACTATGCCGTGCGCCTCTCCCAAAGTGAGGCCTACGAGGACGGGCTCAACGTGGTGTACGAGAACAAGGGGAGATAGGGATGGCCGTGGGCGGCGGTCGTCTTCCCTGTTCGGGTCGCCACGTCGCCGTGCGCGCCAATCGGGTACAATGCCGGTAGATTGAGGGCACCGAGAGGAAAGAGGTTCGCCATGCCGCTGCCGCAGGAGGTCTATCAGACAGCGCAAGATTACTGGGCTTTGCCTGAGGGTGAGCGCGCCGAGCTTATCGACGGGGTCCTGTACGCCATGACGCCGCCGAACAGGAGGCATCAGGATATCGTAACAAACCTGGCTCGCCTCCTAGGCAATTTTATTGCCGAGAACGGGGGCCCTTGCAGGGCTTACGTGTCTCCCTTTGCTGTCAACCTGAATGCCGATGACACGACATACGTGGAGCCAGACGTGCTCGTCGTCTGCGACCCCTCGAAGCTCACCGACCGCGGATGCGAGGGTGCGCCCGATTTTGTCGCCGAGGTCGTCTCCCCTTCAAGCCGGAGCATGGATTACGTCAAGAAAACCGCGCTCTACCTGGACGCGGGCGTGCGCGAGTACTGGATAATCGACCCTGCCCGCTCGATGACGACCGTCTACCATTTTGGCGACGAAGGCCACGAGGACCGCTACGCCCGCATCATCTACCCCTTCAACGTCGAGGTGCCCGTGGGCATCTACGCAGGTAAGCTGGCAATCACCGTGCAAGATTTGCTGGTCTAGCCCAGCAGGGCTTCTACCTGCCTGTTCTTGAGGCGGTTCACGGTCTCGAGCTTCCAAGCGGGGTAGTCCAAACCGGGGTCTGCATACTCGAAGTCTTTGAGCCCGATGAGCTTGGCGCGGATTTGGGGCGTCATGAGCTGCCGGGCGATGCCGACGAAGTCGTTGCCGATCTTGGGACCGATCATAGACACGTACTGCTCGAAGTCGTCGTGCTCCATCATCATGGGCAGGCAGGCCATGTTGTGGTCGAACAACGGCGCCATCCGGAGAATCTCTCCCGTTTCGTTGTCCACCATGAAGCCGTAGTTGCCGGCGTGCCGGTCGACGTTTGCCATGATGGCGTCCATCGCCACCATCTCGCGGAAGTTCTCCTCACAGCCGTGGGCGGCGGTGAACTCGAGCATGTCGTCAATGTCAAACGTTCGGCTGAAGAACCGATGGGCGGCGACGAAACCCTCCTTCTCTGAGGTGAACAGCGGGCATTTGCAGGCTAGCTTGCCGTGGAATTTGAGAAGCGCGTAGGGGACGTGGCTTACCTTCGCCGCTGTGAGCAATTGGGCGGCCAACGCCTCGGAATAGGGTTCGAAGCCAGCGTTGGCATATCCAGATGAGCCACGTTTAAGCAGGTAGATGCCTGTATCATCGCGTATCCAGCACTTGGCGAACGAGCCTGAGGTTGCAAACTCCGGCGAGGTGGGCGAGTTGGCGCGGCCGTACATGCCCGTTCCGTCGAACGCGATACGCGCGATGACGTCGTCGAAGGGGTTGCGGTAGAGCGACACATCGGCCCAGGTCAGCGGCTCGTCCTCGCGCTTCATCCAGAACGTGTCGGTGAGGGAGAGGCAGCGCGAAGCCTCGATGAAATTATGGCGGGGAATCATGCCAAGCTCGCGCAAGACTCTTTCGATCGAGGTGCGGTGCCTGGCGATACGGCGACTGTCTATTCAATCGTTGATGTCGATGAACCCATAGGGCAAGTATGCATCAAGCTGCTCGACTTTGTCATAGTAGTATTCGCCAAGGCCCTCGCGCTCCCTATACGTCGCGACGACCTTGTCCTTGTTCATCAGCTGGTAAAGCATCCCGCACCTCCTTGCGCAAGCGTTTCTCCAGTATATGCCATCCAACACGCCTGCTCAGAGGGTTCACAATCAACCTAGAATACGTTGGTGTGCTGGGCTGACACATCTATCTTCAGGACATTTGGTTCTGCACTGATTTGCGCGGGCGAGAAACCTGCTACGCTTACACGCTGCCCTAGACCGTCCGTTTCTCGATGAAAGCGAGACTCATGCTCCCCATGCTTCCTCAGCGAACCACGCTCGACCAGCTTCGCCCGGCCTCCTTCGCGTTCGATGCGGCCATCTTCGACTTCGACGGCACGCTGGCCGATTCGTGCGGGGTGTGGCGGGAGGTCGACCGGGACTTCTTCGAGGCCCGGGGGCTCACATATGCGCCCGAGTACGGCGAGAAGCTCGCGGTGCTGGGTTTTGAGGACGGCGCGCGGTTCACCATCGAGACGTATGGCCTGGCAGACTCCGTGCAAGACGTGTGCGATGAGTGGAACCGCATGGGCCGTGCCCGTTATGCGCACGACGTGCAGATGTTCCCGCACGCGCTCGACTACGTGCGTGCCCTCAAGGCGGCGGGCATCCCCTGCGCCATCGCCACGACGAACGACCCGCAGGTCATCGCCGCCATGGAACCGCGCGTGCCCATGGCCGGGCTCTTTGACGCCCGCGTGCACGGCTGCGAGGTGCCCCATCACACCAAGGAGCACCCAGACATCTTCCTGGGGGCCGCCGCCCGCCTTGGCGTGCAGCCGCAGCGATGCGTCGTCTTCGAGGACCACCTTGCCGCCATACGCACGGCCCAGGGCGCGGGCATGGCGTGCGCGGGGCATGTCAACGGCGTCGCCGGCCAGCCAACGGGCGATATCGCCGCGCAGGCCGGCGTCGTTATAGGTGATTGGGCGCAGCTTATCGGCTAGGGCTGCGCGCCGGGTGCGTAAGGGCCCGTCATGCGCTATAGTAAGGCGTCGATACACAAATACCCAGGTAGATGATGGGATTTATTCACCCTGCGGTATGCTTTGCAAATAAGGGAGGACGCCCCCATGCCCATCTCAAACGATGAGAGAACGCTCGACGAGGCCACCCAGACCCTGTTTATTGAGCTGCTCGAAAAGGAGCTCGTGTGCGCCTTGGGCTGCACCGAGCCCATCGCGCTCGCCTACGGCGCGGCGCTGGCCGCGCGCACCCTCGGCGAGCCCGTCGAGCACATGCGCGTGCGTTGCAGCGGCAACATCATCAAGAATGTCAAGAGCGTGGTCGTGCCCAACTCGGGCGGGCTCAAAGGCGTCGAGGTCGCGGCCATGCTCGGCCTTCTCGGCGGCGACGCCGACCGCGAGCTCGAGGTGCTCCAATCGGTGACGCCCGAGGTCGTGGAGCGAGCCCAGGCCCTCATCGCCCAGGGCTTTTGCGAGGTCGAGCTCGTTGAGGGCGTGCCGAACCTCTTTATCATCGTGGAGGTTGCAGGCGGCGGTCACACCGCCTCGGTCACCCTGCGCGACCGTCACACGAACGTCGTCGGCGTTACGCGCGACGGCTCCTCCCTCTCCCAAAGCGGCGACGACCAGGGAAAAGACCCCTACGACAAGCCGGTATGCCGTCACCTCTCCATGGCCAACATCTGTGCCTTCGCTCGTGATGTCGACCTTGCACGCGTGGCGCCCCTGCTCGAGCGTCAGATCGAGTGCAACTCGGCCGTGTCGGAGGAGGGCCTGCGCGGCCATTGGGGAAGCGAGATCGGCCGCACCATCCTCGCCATGCACCCCGCCGACGTCACGACGCGCATGCGCGCCCGCGCGGCGGCCGGCTCCGACGCACGCATGGGCGGCTGCTCTCTGCCCGTTGTCATCAACTCCGGGTCGGGCAACCAGGGCATGACGGTGTCCCTGCCCGTCATCGAGTATGCCGCCTCGGTCCATGCGACGCACGACCAGCTCCTACGTGCGCTTGCCATCTCCAACCTCACGGCGCTGCATTTGAAGCGCTATATCGGCAGCCTGTCTGCCTTCTGCGGCGTGGTGTGCGCGGCGGCGGGCGCGGGCGCGGCCGTGACGTACCTTGCCGGAGGCTCCGACGCCCAGGTGGGCTCCACCGTCGTCAACACCATAGCCAACGTGGGCGGCATCATGTGCGACGGCGCCAAGGCGAGCTGTGCCGCCAAGATTTCGAGCGCGGTGGACGCGGCCATGCTCGGCCACACCATGGCGATGCTCGGGGAGGACTTCTGCGCCGGTGACGGCCTTGTGGGCGAGGACGTGGAGTCTTCCATCGCCTCCATGGGCTACGTGGGCCGCGTGGGCATGGCGAGCACCGACGTCGAGATCCTCAACATCATGATCGGCAAGACGCATCCCGACTGTATGTGCTGCTAACGTGTATTGCGCGGGCGAAAGGCCTTGGACGGCCCGCCAACGGTGTGGAGAAATAATCATATAAACCCATCTGATTAAAGGGTAATTGGCAAGGCCGCTCACAAGTTGTATAGTGGCCTCATCCTCGCGGCAGGGGAGGCGCGCGCTCCAACCAAGACCGGGCGCGCCCGACTCGGACCCCTTCGCATAGATTACTTGATTGGAGCGTCTCATGGCAGCATCCTCCCTTCTCTCCCAGCCCCTCAGCCGCCGCAGCTTCGTGGCTGCCGGCGCCGCCGTCTCCGCCGCTGCGCTTCTTGCTCAGCTTGGCATGCCCGCCCCGGCCAAGGCCGCCTCGGACACGTTCATCTACGCCATCGCCGGCGATCCGTCCGTCTCGCCCAACCCCGTCACCACGTCCGACCGCTTCGGCCTCATGACGCTCAAGCTCGTCTACTCGCCCCTGTGGGATGTCACCAACGACGGCGTCAAGTACTTCCTGGCCACGTCCTACGACGTCTCTGACGACGGCCTCACCTACACGGTGCACCTGCGCGACGACGTGCAGTGGAACGACGGCGAGCCCTTCACTGCCGACGACGTCGTGTTTTCCTACGAGACCATGCGCGAGACCGACACGGCAAACGGCTACTCCGACCTCAACTACGGCGACGACGGCAAGGTCGAGATCACGAAGGTCGACGACTACACGGTTGACTTCACCTTCCCGTTCCTCAACCCGGCCGGTGCGGAGTCTCTCGCCGGCGAGAAGTACATCATGCCCAAGCATCTCTACGAGGGCGTGACCGACTTCGAGAACAACGACGTCAACGCCCAGGGCGTGGGCACCGGCCCCTACAAGCTCAACGAGTACCAGGTGGGCCAGTACCTCTCCTTCTCCGCCAACGATAGCTACTTCGGCGGCACGCCCAACATCCCCAACGTCGTGTTCCAGATCGTCACCAACGAGAACACCGGCATGACGGCCATCCAGACCGGCCAGGTCAACGCCTGGATCGGCACCCCCGCCCAGATCGAGCAGCTCAACCCCGAGGCCAACAACCTCACCGTCACGCCCTACTCGGAGAACCGCGTCTCCTACTTCTGCTTCAACGCCAAGCGCGTGACTGATGAGAACCTGCGCAAGGCGCTCTTCTTCTCGCTTGACAAGAAGGCCATCGCCGACGCGGCCCTTCTCTCCGACGAGTACTACGACCTCTGCTACACCTTCCTTCCGCCCCAGAACTCCTGGGTCACGGAGGACGTGGAGAAGTACGACCGCGACGTGGAGAAGGCCAAGCAGCTGCTCTCCGACGCGGGCATCTCCAACCCCACGCTCAAGTTCGCCTACTCCTCCGACGACTCGCTGCAGACCACGGCCGCCGTCATGGTGCAGGAGCAGGCTGCCGAGGCCGGCATCACCGTCGAGCTGTACGGCCTTGACGCCACTGCCGAGTATCAGGCCATGAAGGACCCCGACAACGAGTACGACCTGTACTACGGCGGCTACATCATGGGTATCGACCCCGACAAGTACTCGTCGCTGTTCCTCTCCACGGGCTCCTACAACTACATGCACTACGACGAGCCCGAGATCGACGACCTGTTCGCCCAGGGCCGCCAGGAGAACGACGAGGCCGCCCGTCGCGAGATTTACAATGAGCTTCAGGCCAAGATCCAAGACCTGGCCGTCTTCTATCCCGTATACTCCAACATGCGCCTGCTTGTGACCACCGCCAACGTGGCCGGCATGGAGGAAGCGGGCCTGGTGCCCATCTACACCTTCGAGGACATCTCGAAGCTCTCCATGACCGACTAGCGTTCGCTTCGCGTCATAGTTCTGCAGAGCCGGCCCCGCGCGTGCGAGGCCGGCTCTTTTCGGTATTGGGATTTGGGAGGAAGGAGGGACGACACCGTGGCCAAGTTTATCGTGCGCCGCGTCTTGATTGCCATACCTATGGTACTGGTCATCACGATGCTGTGCTTCTTGCTCATGAACCTTGCGCCCTACGATGCCGTCGACGCCATGGTTGACCCGCGCATGTCTGCGGAAACCGTGGCAGCGATGAAGGACGCCCTGGGGTACAACGACCCCATCTGGGTGCAGTATCTGCACTGGCTGCAGAACATCGCGACCGGCAACTGGGGCTATTCCAT